>JBEGKS010000037.1:0-22636 GCA_041183945.1 Bacteroidota bacterium
AAAGCTTTTACTTTATTTAGACCTAAGTTTTTAGACGATGATAAGTATTCAATGACTTTTAATCAGGTACTTTCTACAACCAAGGGCCTTTCATTTAAAGATTTTGAATTTATTTTTTATGCTAATCATTATTATTTACAACCAGAAGCCAATATGGAGAATTTGGCATTAAAGCTTAATGTTACTAAAAACGAACTGTCTATTTTCCTTAGGGATGAAATTGAGGAAAATTTTACCGAGCTCTTAAATAAGAATAGGGTAGAGTATTTAAAGGAATTACTAAAAGCTAAAAAATACGAGTCATTTACTATTGAGGCTTTATCGGAAATGGCGGGTTTTAACAATAGAAGAACCATGTATAATGCATTTAATAAGCATATTAGCATGACGCCTACTGAATATATTCAAAGCCTTAAATAGCTGATTACCAAATACTAATATCTTGTGAAAGCTCATTTTCACAATATGAAAGGGCTCATTTACAGCCCAAATTTGGGACATTTTTTATTTCAAACCATATTGCAGCTATATAGATATATTTCTAAAGAATATTTTCTATAAAAATTTAATTTATGTCCAACCATTTTAAAATGCTTAATAGCTTCATCATAAGACATGTTGAAATGTCTGAGGCTGAATTAAAGTCATTTAATGAAAAATGTGAGATAATTGAATTTTCAAAAGGGGAGCTAATTATGAAAGCGGGCGAACCACAACAGAACCTTTATTTTATTAATAAAGGTCTTGTAAAAAATTATATTGAAACTGAAACTGGTGAGACTAAGATTTATAATTTCAGAACAGAAGGTATGCAATTAACGGGTTATGCGGTATATAATTATAAAGATAACTTTAAAGCTTTAGTAAATATAAAGTGTATTGAAGATTGTACAATGGTACAAATACCTTTTGCAGTTATAAAATATGTAATTGAGCATATTAAATCTGGAGAGCGTTTAGGAAGAGGTATGGCAGAAGGCCATGTAGTTGAAATGGTTAATTATATTATTGAAAGAGATACTAAATCAATCATTGAGAGATACGATACCCTAGACCTAGATTATCCAAATATACAACAACGTATACCGCAACGTATGATTGCTTCCTATTTAGGTATTACTCCCGTTCATTTATCAAATTTAAAAAAGAGCAGGAAGTCTAGTGAAAAAATAGTATAGTAGAAAAATTTCTATATAGTACTTACTAAGAAATTCATTTACTTTATAAATTCATTTAGAACCAATTCTAAGTCATTGATAAATATAAACTAATATGTCCGCTCATTTTGAAATGTTTAATTTGTTTATTACGAAGCATGTAGATTTTACAGAAGCCGAATTGATTGCTTTTAATAAACAATGTACTCTGGTAAAATTTACGAAAGGGGAACTCATAATGAAGGCTGGCGAAGTGCAGCAAAACCTGTATTTTCTTACAAAGGGTATTATTAGAAATTTTGTTGAAAATAAGAAAGGGGAAATAAAAATATACAATTTCAGGTCGGAAAATATGATTGTTACTGGCTATGCACCCTATAATTATGAGGATAATTTAAAAGCATTGGTCAATGTAGAGTGCTTAGAAGACTGTACTTTAATTAAAGTTCCATTCGAAACTATTAATTATGTAATTAATAATATGAAATTAGGAGACCGTTTGGGCAGGTTTATGGCTGAAGCCCATGTGGTTCAAATGTTACATTATGTATTGCAAAGAGATACCAAAACAATTATTGATAGGTTAGATAGCATAGATAAAAGTTTTCCTAATATACACCAACGTGTTCCCCAATACATGATTGCCTCTTACTTGGGCATTACGCCAGTTCACTTATCTAATTTGAAAAAGAGAAGAAAGCCTGTTAAAGATTAGTTTAACCTTTTTTACTATTTATTTCAATTGTCCTTACACAAATTATAATTTTTAAATAATAGTATTAAAATGTTTTAATGCTATACTACGAAAAATTTCTAGTTATTAAATATTTTAATAATTCTATTAAAATATTTTAACATTTTACCATAATTCAAAAACGTTAAAGTATTTTAACGTCGAATAATTTCTAGAGTATTTTCTTTGTGCCTTACAATAACAAGAAGAAAATATGATGGGTAAAGCAAGTATAATATCATTTAGGTTTTTAAGTATTTTAATACTTACCATTTTTCTAGGCAGTGCAGTTCAAGGGCAAACATTAACCAAAAAGCAACAGGATAGCGCTTTCTTGCTTCATCCTGGACAGGAGCGCATGCGCAAAATAAAAAAATCATTAGCTAAAACCTTTGTCAATTTTAAGGGTAATGATCTCTCCTTGTACGGGTCATTGAATTTATCTAAGCAGAACATTAACGACAATGGTATAACAGCACCTATCAATTATTTATACAATAGTCTTAATAGTAATACCTATGAAGCTGGCTTTAGTGGGGGTTTTAGAATTGATGGTATTTACAATGAAAAACACCGCTATTCATTCAATTTTGGTATAAATAGAATTGCTGCAGGTAATAATTACAAGAACTTATACAATTTGTCACCCTTTATTGATGATTTTACTCATTTCAAAGCAGACAATGTATTTACCACAATAAACATAGCTGCGCATTATAAAAAATTGCTTCCAGTAGGTGATATGAATAAGTATAAATTTTATGCAGTAATAGGACCAAGCTTTGATTATAAAATTTCAAGCATTAGTGAAGAGAATTTAATTAATGGTGCTGGCAATAGAGCCATTATCAATGGAGATTTTGGAACCGAGTTCGATAACAAGGGCTACTATATTCTGTTCGCTCATTATAAATATGGTGTGAATATGACAAGTTCATCAGTGCCTATTCAATTGAACCGTTTTGAAATAGGCATGAGTATCAAAACCAAAGATTTATTCTAAAGTCTTTAATACAATAAGTACAAAAACAGTAATTGTAATAGAAAATGAAACAAATTTATATCCTACTAATAGCCTTAAGCGCATTCTCGCTTTTTTCTTGCAATAAAGAATCTGCTAATACACAAACTAATGTAATGAATAATTTACTTACCAATAAAAATTGGTACTTAGATTATAGTATTACAGAAGCCATGACTTCCACTACACCAGTGGTTTTGAAATCTTATGTAGGACAATCTACCTACTTTATAACCTATTTAAAAAATGGCGATACCAAGGACTCCGATGGAATAACAGGTACTTATTCAGTTGAACTTTTTAATGGCCAGTCTCAAATTCATATGCAGCTTAAAACAAGCAATGGTAACCCTTTTGAAGTTGTTTATAATATTATTTCAGTGGGTGAATCTAATATGATTTTGTCTAAACTGGTTTCGGGCCCCGCCACTAAATTATACTTCACTACAAAGTAAAAAATTAAAAAATGAATCGCATTATTAAATATTTAATACTATCTGCTAATATTTTATTATTTCTAGTAGCCTTCCCCCAAAGCTTAGAAGCCCAACAAATGACTGGTACTTTTATTATGAGTAGCGTAGGTGGTATAGAGAATGCCTCCAACAACAGCATGGCTGTTACTTTTAATAGTAGCGCCATTTGTTTGAATGTACAAAACGGAACAGCAGTATTAACTGGCGATAGAGGAACGGGTAACTTTGCTATTAACTGTGAGGTGAATGCTGTTTTTAATAGTTTAGGTATTAAGCTTTACCCTAACCCAGTGGTAGCCACTACCAAGGTAAAGTTTATAAATACTCCACCACCTAATACTCAATTTTCTATTACCATTTGGAATTCGGAAGGTTTGCAAGTAGGAACTACAAAAGCTACAGGACTTGAAATTTTTCAAGGCAAGCAAATTGATTTTGGTTCATTGTCTGTAGGTAGTTATGTGATCCAAATTGAATCAGAAAAATTTATAGACGCTATTAAGTTTATCAAGGCTAATTAACAAAGCAATCAAATACACAATACATCCATTCCAATATGAATACTCAAAAATTTACTAGTATAAAAAAAATTCTAATTGTAGCGCTGCTGAGTATATGTACTTTTCAGTCTTATGCCCAAAATAATAACGGTATTTTTTTTCAAGCCGTAGCTAGAGATAATTTTTCTAATCCAGCCAAGGATAGAAATATATATGTTCAGTCTACTATTATACAAAATACTACTACTGGTATAAAAGTTTTAATAGAAATACATAAGTCTAGTACCGACGCCATGGGCGTTTTTAATATTACCATTGGTAATGGACAAAGAACGGGCGGCAGTGCTACCAGTATTGCTGCTATTGATTGGTCTAAAGGACCTTTTTATTTAAACTTAAAAATTGCCATTACACCACTTAGTGCTAGTGACAGTTGGGATTATACTAAAGAATNNTAAGGAATTAGTAGACATGGGTACCACAAGTTTTGGTGCCGTGCCTTTTGCTTTTTATTCTGCAAACTCTGCAAAAGTTGATGATAAATTAAACGCAACCGATACCACAAAAATGTTGGCAGTGTATGCCAAGGCAATGTCGGTAAAAACATTAGAAACATCTTTAGCCACAAAATTAACAGCCGCAGATACACTTACTATGTTAGCGCCTTATGCCAAAGCAGCTTATACAATTGATTCTAATTTTTTTAGAACGCAGTTGGCTACTAAATTATCCATTGCAGATAGTACCAAGTATGTTACTGCAACACAATTAGCGAGCTATAATTTTTCAAGTGGTGCAGGAGGATCTACTGTGGATACTACAAATTTATCAAATCGTATTAATTTAAAAGTTAATGCAGCTGATATTACGAGTTTAACTTCAGTTGTTGAGGCAAAATTAAATATCGCTGATAGCACAAAAAACTATATAACTCCAACTCAATTAGCCAGCTATAATTTTTCAGTTGGTGGCAGCGGAACTACAATCGACACTTTAAGCTTATCAAATCGAATTAATTTAAAAGCAAACACTTCAGATTTAACTAGTGGCTTAGCATTGAAGTTAAATAAAACCGATACAAGCCTTTTACTACAAAAAGCAGATACGGCTACTTTATCAAACCGAATTAATTTAAAAGCAAATATATCAGATTTGACGAGTGGATTGGCTTTAAAAATAGATGCTTCACAAAAAGGAGTAGCTAGTGGTATTGCAAGTTTAGATATGAATGCTAAAGTGCCTGCATCTCAAATTCCTGTTATTTCATTTCAGAGTGCTAATGTTGTTGCCACAGAAATCGCAATGCTTGGATTATCGTCGGCAGTTGTTGGAAGTATTGCTATTCGTACAGATAATAATCGAAACTATGTTTTAAGTGGACCCAATCCAGCAATTATAGGAAATTGGGTAGAGCTTGCTGTGCCTACTTCTGTCACAACAATCAATGGTATACCTGGTGCCTATGTGACATTAACGACCAATGAAATTGGGGAAGGCACAACCAACAAATATTATACAGACGCAAGAG
Organism: Bacteroidota bacterium; assembly: GCA_041183945.1. Lineage (GTDB taxonomy): Bacteria > Bacteroidota > Bacteroidia > Chitinophagales > Chitinophagaceae > Sediminibacterium. Next base: position 5,416 of record JBEGKS010000037.1, read on the forward strand.
CAAGAGCAGCTATCAGTGCTTCTGGCCCATTGAATTATAATGCGGCAACAGGAATACTTACAATGACAGTTGCAACAGCTAGCAGTAATGGTTATTTAAGCGCATCAGATTTTACTACTTTTAATAACAAACAAAATACATTGGTGGCTGAAACAGATTATGTAACCCCTTCGGGAAACATCACAGGTAATGCAGCAAATATAACAGGAGTTGTATCCATTGTAAATGGAGGTACAGGAACATCCACAGCAACAGGCGCTTTAACAACATTAGGTGCAGAAGCTAGAACTAATAAAAGTACAGCAACAGATTTAGGTAATACAAACCCAAGTGATCTTTTATATCCTTCTCAAAAAGCAGTTAAGATTTACGTGGATCAGCAAAGTGCTAATGCAGGTGTTGCTGATAATAGTATAAGCACTGCAAAAATTAACGGAGCTATTGCACTTAATAAAGGGGGTACAGGTGCTACCAATGCTGCTGATGCAAGAATTAATTTAGGTCTAGCCATTGGGGTAAATGTGCAAGCGCCATTAACAGCAGGTACGGATTATTTAACTCCCACTGGTAGTGCTGCAAGTTTGACAAATTTCCCAAATCTTAATCAAAACACCATTGGTAACGCAGCAACTGCAACATTAGCAACCAATGCAACTTACGCAACTACAGCTGGTAACATAACCTCAACATCTAATAATACTTTAACTTCTTTATCGAATTTAAATACAGTAGGTACAATTACAACGGGTACAATTAGTTTAACTACGAACATTAAAACAACTAATACATTAACAACAGGCGCTGTAACTTATCCAAATATTCATGGAACTAATGGGCAAGTATTAAGTACTACTGGTAGTGGTACTTTAACTTGGACAACTACAGCTGCGCCGTCTGATGCATCCAATTCTGCAAAAGGTATTGTACAATTAGCTGGTGATTTAGGGGGTACTTCAATTGCTCCAACCGTAAATAGTATAGGAGGAGTAAGTTCTTCAACAATTGGTACAATCAATACAACAGTTACTGCAGCAACTTCAAGTAATACGGTTAACACTCTTGTCAAAAGAGATGCTAGTGGTAATTTTTCTGCAGGAACTATTACTGCCAACTTAACAGGAAATGTAACCGGTAGTCTTACTGGAAATGCAACTACTGCGACAACTGCTAACAGCATTTCTGGAACAGTGACAATTGCGAATGGAGGAACAAATGCAACTACAGCCTCCGCTGCTTTGTCTAATTTGGGAGCAGCTTCAATTGGTGCAAATTTAAATGATCAAACCGGAACAACTTATACCTTACAATCAAGTGATAATGGTAAAGTAGTTACTTTAAGTAATGCTTCTGCAATTACAGTAACTGTCCCAGCAGGTTTAGTAACAGGGTTCAATTGCATGATTGTTCAAAAAGGAGTAGGTGTAGTAACATTGAGTCCAGCAAATACAGTTACTGTTACCAATAGAAGTGGAGGTACTAAAACAGGTGGTCAAAATGCGATTGTTACTATTATTTCAATTGTAAGTAATTATTTTATTACAGGAGGAGATATGCAATAATTATGAAAAAAATATTAACACCCATTCTTATATTTTTTTGTGTCACAAGTTTAGGGGCACAAGTTGTTTTGTCAAATTTTCAAGGCACTAATTTTACTGAATCTATTGGCTTTAATGGAAGTATTGAGGTAGCCCCTGGCAATTATGCAAGTGCCGCAGCATCCTCGAACTTTGTTATGGGAACAAGTGATTTTACTTTAGAATGTTGGACTTATCCTATAGCTTCTTCCTCGTCAAACAATGCTCCAATAATTAGTATGGGTTATGGATCAAATGGTAATCAAATTGGAATTATATCGACAAGCAATACAGATAATTTTCTTGGATTTATTATACCTAATTCCACTAATACTGCTGACCTTAAAATATACACAAATTCAGACCTGCCATTGAGTACTTGGACACATCTTGCTTTGGTAAGGAATGGTCTTAAAATTAGTTTATATGTAAATGGAATTGAAAAGGCCTCCAAAACATTATCAACAACAACAGAAATGAATCATGGAGTTTCTGGAAATGGACAATTTTGGATTAATACCAATGGAGCGGATGAATCTAATTATACAGGAAATATTTCAAACATAAGGATGGTCAAGGGTACTGCATTATATACTGCAAATTTTACTCCATCTACCATTGCCCCCACCAATGTGACTAATACCAAGTTGTTAATGAATACGATTTATGGCTTTGGTAGCAAGTATTTAGAAGATATTTCATCATCCCCTAATACAATTAGTCCTAATGCAACAGCAAAGTCCAAAAGGTCTCCTTACATCACTTCAAATGCATTAAACTTACAACTAGATGCTTCTCTTGTTGAATCATATAGGCCTCCTTCTGGAGGAAGTGCATTATTATTAGCGAGTAAATACTTGGATCTTAGTCCTTCTATTGTTTTTGGTACAGGAGCATATACTGTTGAAGCATTTGTTTATTTTCCAACTACTGCTCCTTCTAGAGCAACAATAATTGGATCCATTAATAGTTCACCGGGTTTAAGTTTGATAGTTAATTCCAATTATGTACAAACAGATGCCGCTGGTGTTTCTGCTCATATATACAATACAACAATAAATGCGAATACTTGGTATCATATTGTAGCTACTAGAAATACTAATGGGGATGAAGCTGTCTTTGTAAATGGAAGTAGGAAAGGAATATTTAGTGCAGCCTCAAATTTAAATTATTATGGCAATACAATATATATATCAAGATTTGCTAATAATGGTAATTATTTAAATGGAAATTTATCACAGCTTAGAGTTGTAGTCGGTTCAAATGTGTATGATCCTACTGTAAGTTCAATTACAGTTCCAACAGAGCAATTGGGTGTTGTTACCAATACAAAATTATTATTGAAAACAAATAGCAGTGTGGATTTCCTTGCAGATGCTAGTGGAAATTATTCCTTAACAAATAATGCAGCTGCAACATGGTCTTCATCTTCACCATTTGGGGTAAATACAACCTGGACTGACATAAGTGGCAAGGGCAATCATGGCAGTATTGTAAATTCACCAACATATATTAACGGAGCATTGGATTTTAATGGTAGTACTCAATATGTAAGTATTCCTAATGCATCAACTAACTATATAAATGGACAAATTACTATTGCCGGCTGGATAAAACCGAAAGATTTAAGCACAAATAGTGCAAAGCAAAGTATTCTTTTTAAAGGAATAGGCTTTGAGCTTGAAGGTAAAACGCTAGGATTTTATTGTGTTTCTGGAGGAACAAAGGTTAGCTCTCCTTCTTTTACAATGACAGATAATATTTATTTCCATGCAGCTGTTACTTTGAACTCTGCTGGCATAGTTTCATTTTATATAAATGGCGCCTTAATAGGAACTGTACAAGGTAGTTTAATAAATTTAGCTACACAACCAACATATTTAACAATAGCTTCTGCAAACAATGTGGCATCTAATCTATTTAAAGGCACAATTGCAGAGGTGTTAATGTATAGCAAGGCTTTATCTAGTGATGAAATCGCATCAATTTATAATAAAGAAAAATCAAAATTTGGATTTTAGACTTTACTAAATATTCTATGAAAAAATACCTAATACCCTTCACCATTATTGCCTCTCTTGCTTCTTGTATACCTCCTGGAAAGCTTAGTGAGTCATTAGATGCTAATACTTTGCTCAATAAAAAGTATGATACATTAAAAACTAAGTTAACCGATACGGTGGCTAGTTTTAATACTAGCCTAAGCAGTTTAAAAGGAAATATAAATAATTTAAAAGACAGTGTTATTTATTACCGCAGCTTAGTAGCAGCCGCTCCTGCACAAAGCCAGGGAGATGCATTTTTAAACCAAATGTTTGGCTATTCATTATTAAGCAAATCGGAATTGGCGGGTATTAAAACAACCAATAGTTCAAAAGGAGTAACGAATGCATGGTTAGAAAGCTTTAAAGCCGATGTAAAGAAATATGCAGTAGCCGATGTGGAAGTTAAATTAAACAAAGGCTTTGTATTTGTTAATATTCCATCCAATATCATGTTTAAAAGTGGAACAGCTGCATTAAATAAGAAATCAATTGAAATGCTAGGAGGAATTGCACGTTTATTAGAAGCACAGCCCGAAGTAAACTTTTTAATAGAAGGCCATACCGATAATAAAACCTTTAAAGCAAATAATAACAATGATAACTGGACACTTAGTGTAAACCGAGCAACAGCAGTAGCAAAAGTTTTACAAACTAAATACAAGATAGATCCAAAAAGAATGATTGCTGCAGGGCGAAGTCAGTATTTACCAGTAGCCGATAATAATACCAAGCAAGGAAGATTAAACAACCGTCGCATTCGTATTGTGCTCATGCCTTCAGTTAAACAACTTTTGAATTTAAATAATTAATAAAATTTTATAAATGGAAATTACTATGGAAGCTAGTACAATAAAATTGTCTAAAAGAGAAAATGAAGTTTGTAATTTATTATTAACGGGTAATTGCACTAATAAAATTGCTGATTTATTAAATATAAAGTGCAATACAGTATCTACCATAAAGAAATCAATTTTCAATAAAACAAAGACCAGTAACTTAATAGAATTATATGAAGTATATAAACAAGCTTAGTATAATTATAGTAGTTGCATTTTTATTTCAACAATATTATAAACAGGGACGCCGAAAACTGTATTCTAGAGTAGGCATAAAATATAATCATATGAAAAATAAGTTTCTTTCTTTTGCATTGGTATGTTTATTAAGCTTAAGTATGGCTTCTTGCTATACTGTTTCTTATGCAGTAGGAAGTGGTTCTCAGACGGGTGAAACCATTACAGAAAAAAATCATTTCTTGGTTGCTGGCTTAGCACCCATTAAAACAGCAGACCCTAGTAAAATGGCTGGGGACGCTAAAAATTATCAAGTAACTATTACACATACTGTAGTAGATGGCTTAATTAATTTATTGACAAGTGGATTGTATACACCCACCACTACTATTGTAAAAAAGTAAGTTTTTGTTTTAGTTTAAACTTTATTCTAAGAAAAAGAAGCTTATAATTTAAGTTTCTTTTTCTTATTTTATTTACAGCAGTTGATGCTAGAAAATTTTCTATTTAAATATTTATAATTAAAAAAATTAAATTAGTTTAAGAAGAACTCGTTGTAAACAGTTGTATTTATAACGCTACATGCAAATGCGCAAACTGGAATTTTTTTTCAGGCAATTGTAAGAGACATTAATACAAACCCTGCCAAAGACAGAAAAATTTATGTGCAATCTAATATTATTCAATCTTCACCAACAGGAACAATTGTTTTAATTGAAGAATATCAAACCTATACCGATGCGTTTGGTATATTTAATATTTTAGTGGGTAGTGGCACAAGAGTAGGAGGAACTGTTACAGACTTAAGTACTATTGATTGGTCCAAAGGCCCCTACTATTTAAATTTAAAAATTGTTATAACACCTGTGGGCGTTGGCGCTGGTTGGGATTATACTAAAGAGTGGGTGGATATTGGAACCACTATTTTTGGCACCGTACCTTTTGCTTTGTATTCAGCAAATACTGCTAATATTAACGAGAAATTAAATACGACAGATACCACTAAAATGCTAGAACCTTATGCTAAAGGAAAAGCTGTTCAAATTTTATCAACGACCATTGATACTAAATTAACCACCAAAGATACTGCTGCTATGTTAGCCCCTTATGCTAAATTATCTTATAATTTAGATAGTAATTTTTTAAAAAAACAAATTGCTAGTTTATTAGGCCCATCAGATACTATTAAATACACTAAACAAATTTTTACCGATTCTGCATTACTCAAAAAAATGAATGTTTTTGATACAAGTATCTATGCCAAGCAAGTATTTGTTGATGCAGTTAATTATACTCAACAGAAATTTGTAGAAACTTCTCTTCAATCGAAGTTAAATTCAGCAGACACTATTAAATACACTAAACAAATTTTTACCGATTCTGCATTACTTACAAAATTAAGTACCACTGGAACTGCTGCAGGCTTAACTAATTTTCCAATACTGAATCAAAACACAACAGGTAATGCTGCTACTGCAGACAATATTACTGCAACTAACAATACAACTTTAACTAATTTGACAAATTTAAATACTATAGGCACAATCACAAATGGTGTATGGAATGGAACTATTATTGATATTGCACATGGCGGAACTGGTTTAAGTACAGCTGGTAGAACTGGTCAGGTATTAACTACAGCTACTGACGGATCGCTTACTTGGACTAGTTTGACGACACAAACTGCAACACATTCTATTGGTGAATCCTTTGGAGGAGGCATTGTATTTTATGTTTGGGATAATGGTAGACACGGATTAATAGCCGCCACCTCTAATTTGTCATATGGTGGAACTAGTTTTTTCACTTGGGGGCCAACGGCTAATTATGTGATGGCTATTAGAAATGGAATTAATGCAGGTATGTCTAATACAGAAAGAATAATAATGAAGCAAGGAGCAGGTGTCGGCACATATGCAGCAATGGTAGCAGCACATTATTCATTTAATGGAAATGGATGGGGCGGTTATGGCGATTGGTATTTACCCTCATTATACGAACTACAATTATTATTTAAACAAAAACTTGTTGTAGGTGGATTTACTAATACTACTTATGTTTGGAGTTCTACCGAGGCTGATGATAAAACTGCCTATACAATAAATTTTTTCTCTACAACGGGTACAGTTCAAGCTGAAGCAAAAAATCTTAATCCACGTTCTGTAAGAGCTATTAGATCGTTTTAGTTTTTAAATTATCTGGTTCTTAATACAAACTAGAAAGCAGTACTAATTTTTTCTCTGTAGGTAGTTTAACGCTTTCAATTTTTTTATCTAATTGTATTATTCGCATACTAGTTTTATTATAATTAGGCCATTTTACTAAACTACTATTATTGGGGTTTCCTGTTTTCACAAAATTGGTCCAATAGGTAGACATGCTTTTAGCAAGGTCGTGATCCGCTTTTTCCCATGGTCTATTCACAGTAAATAAATTATCATAAGCATATACTACTTCTCCTGTATGAAAGGCACCAAAGTCATTCTCTGGGCTACTTGCAGGTAGTTTTCTATTAAAATTATATACATACACCGGAGACTTACCTTTAGTTGTTTGAATATTCGCCCAAGCAAAACCTTGCACAGCAAATGTTTGGTCTCTACTTAAATCACCTTGTGATTTTGCAGCTTCCTCGTCTGTATTGCCAGGGTATACTGTTAATACTGCCTCTGCATTTTTACCAAATTGTTTTTTAATCAATTCTACATAATCTTTCGCAGTAGCAGGCTTCCCCATAATTTTATCATCTTCATTCCAACCTAATAATAAAGGAACATCGTTCTGCTCATTTTTATCATAAATTGAAAAAATAGATTTAGGTAAAAAATAACCATCTTCAAAAGGGGCGCTTAATCCTCCATTTGCTGCTAATATTTCTTGAGAGCTTTTATTTCTTAATTCTTGAATAGAACTTGCACCTAAAGTTTTTGCAAATTCAATACCTTGCTGTTCAGCTTGCTTCAATTGTATATTGGGTCTAATACTACTTGGTAGAATACTTCCCCCACTTTCAGCAATGGCTCCATGTATTAAACCCTTAGTTAGTGGAGAGGCGCATAAAAAATTGACTGCAAAGGCGCCAGCCGATTGTCCTGCAATGGTTACCCTGCTTGGGTCTCCACCAAATGCAGAGATATTATCACGCACCCATTTTAAGGCAGCAACCATATCTAATAAACCATAATTACCAGAACTGTGGTAAGGAGCTTCTTTACTTAATTCAGGGTGTGCTAAAAAACCAAATACACCCACTCTATAATTAATACTTACAAATACAACATCTTTGTTGGCAACGGCCGCACCATCATAAATATCGCAACCCGCTCCACCGCTTCTAAAACCGCCTCCATATATATAAACAAGTACTGCTTTTTTCTGCGCTGTTTTTTTAGGTGCCCATACATTTAAATATAAGCAGTCTTCATTAATGGGTTCTTTAGGAATTAAGTATTCTTCTGACCAGCACATAAAAGGCACTGGGCTAGCTTGAAAAGGACTAGGGCCGAAGGCGGTACACTCTTTAATGTCTTTCCAAGGTGTTACTGGTTGAGGTGCTTTCCAACGCAAACCACCAACGGGCGGTGCTGCGAAGGGAATACCTTTAAAAACAATTAATCCATTTTTTTCAATACCACTAATGGCGCCCGATTTTATTTTAATCACTGGCTTTTGTGCCAAAACTATAAAAGGAAGAAAGAAGAATAACCAGATTATTTTTTTCATAAAAAAGCGTTTTAAATGCCCTTTCAAGTTAATGAATTATGACAATTAAAACGCTTCTGTATTTTACTTATTACAGGGGCGGTAATATTATTTCTTCGCTTCCTGTAGTTTATGAAAACTAATATAAGAGGTAAGTAGTAATGCAAAGAAAATAACAGCCATAATACCATAAGGTATAAAGGCATCACCTACGGATAAATGTGCATTTAGGGCTGTAATATACATAATACCATAACCTACATAGGCCCATTCTTTAAAACGAGCGGGTACAGCAGGAATAATTAAAAGAACGCAACCTATTAATTGACCAATGCTCACTTCAATACCTAGGTAACGAGGTATAAGTAAATGATTAGCGCCGTCAATAGCCATTTGAGAATTCATTTGTATGGCACCTAATGAGAATAAACAAATAATACCTGTGCTTATCCAGTAAATATTTTTTGATAAGATCTTCAGAACTTCCAATTATATATTTTACTTTTTTATTAACTCGAAATAAGTGGCCACGAACCTGTCATTCACTATACTGCCTTGCACTTTTGCTTTTTTAATGGCATTGCAAAAACCATCTGACTCATGTGCATCGCCATGATCATCTATTCCAGTACCGTCTACAAAGTAATTTTTACCTTTTAGTTTAATAGCTAAATGGCAGCCGTCACCTTTCATTTTATACATACAATTACCACAGGTAGCTTCTACTTCGTAGGTAGGATTTTTTGGGTTGAATACTAATTTTTTCTTAGTAGTATCTTGTGCGTAAGTACTTGAAAAAGAAACTAAGAGCATCAATAAGAATAATAATTTTTTCATAAAATTTATTTTAATAGTGTAAGTTAAGATTTGCTATAATTTTTCAGATTTTTCTAATGCTGAAATTAGGCTAAAATTGGCCGAAATAGATGAAAATACCTATACAAGTAGTTCAAAAATGCCTAATTTTGTATGTTCATAGTTAACATTAACGATAAGATAAAGCAAAATGAAAAAAATATTAATTCTTACAGTGGTACTATTTGTTTCAGTACTTGTAAATGCACAAATTACTAAAGCTGAATTAACAGCCACTGGGCTTACTTGCTCTATGTGTTCAAAGGCTACTTATAAGCAATTGGTATCTATTGCATCGGTTGAAAAAGTAGAACCCGATTTAAACAATACAGCCTTCCTACTTTATTTTAAAAATGGGACTGCTGTGAATATAGACGACGTTAAAAAGAAAGTAGAAGATGCAGGTTTTTCTGTAGGTGAATTAGTAGTGGTTTTTAATTTTAAAAATCAACAAGCTGCGAATAACGGAAGCTTTACACTAGACAACAATACCTATACTTTTATGGATACTAAAGCGGGTAATTTAAATGGAGAAGTAAAAGTAAAAATTCTAAACAAAGGTTTTATTGTTGACAAAGAGTACAAACAATTATCAAAGACTACCAAGCAATATCCTACTTACGCGAGCAATACTAAAAATGTATATCATATTAAGGTATTGTAATATGAATAAATTATTACTACTCACATTTCTTTTCATTTATTCAAATACTTTTTCTCAAGAGCTATTTGTATTCACTGAACCTGCATCTAATATGCCTGCAAAGGCTTTGGGGTTTAGAGATATGAATGGTTTTATGTTTGAAAAAGATGGTAAACTGAATTATCATAATATGCCAGAATTAATGTGGGGTATAAATAAAAAATGGATGTTTCATGTGCAAGGGTTTATAAGTAATAGACAAGACGGTGGCTTTGAAACAGAAGGTGGAAGTTTATATGCGAAGTATAGATTCTTCAGTGAAGATGGTAAACAAAGCCATTTTAGAATGGCCATGTTTGCACGTGCTAGTAAAAATAGGGCTGATATACACCAAGAGGAAATTGAGACAATGGGCCATAACTCTGGCTATGAGGCCGGCTTTATTGCTACTAAATTATTACATAAGGTGGCTATTAGTAGTACCCTTAGTTATGAAAGAGCCATATTCAATAAACCAGCCTATATGTGTTCCTCCACCGAAATGAATAATAGTGCAATGAATTATACTTTTTCTTTGGGTAAGCTAATGTTACCTAAAGTATATACAAGCTATAATCAAACAAATGTGAATCTAATGTTTGAACTTATTGGCCAGCGTTTGAACGATAACAATAAATCGTTTTTAGATATGGGGCCTTCCGTACAATTTATAGTGAACAGCCAAGCAAGGTTTGATATTGGCTACCGCCAGCAATTATATTCTACGATGGAAAGAACAGCACCGAATGGTGTGATATTGAAATTTGAGTACTTGTTTTTTAATGTTTTTAAGTAGTTAAAGTTTACTAGCCTTTGTATTTTTACAACTTTTACTAATACATATTTCTAGAGACTATTAATACTCTGCATTAAATTTATTTTCAAGCATTTTGTCTTTTAAGGCAGCTTTGAAAGAGTAGGCCAGGGTGATCATAAAGGCCCTGGTATCGGACTTTTGAGAACGGTATACTGCAAAGGTGGAGGTTTGCGTATTGTAGCCGCTTTTAAGTGTATTGAAGGCATCTACAATGATGAAATTCAATTTAAAATTACTCTTGCCTAATTTTTTTTGTAAGCCTAAGTCTACATTATACATTGAAAAAGTTTCACCCTGAGGTGTTGTTTTAGGAGATATATAATTCGCAATTACTTGAAGTTTGCTTGCGCTATTGAAGGTGAAATTATTTATTATTTTACCACTCCAGTTTGTTCCACTATTCACGCCGTCATTTATAATATTGCTACCATTAATTTGTTGTCTAAATAAAGTAGCACTTAAATTGTAGTCATAAAAACGAGAAGGCTTTCCAATTACCATGGACTCAAGCCCATAATTATCGACATTACCAATATTCATTGGCATGTTTAAGATGGCGCCATTGGGTTGTTGTATGTAAAAGGGTCTTATCGCATTTATAGAATGTCTAAAAAACAAGCTATTTGTAAAATTTAATTTATTGGTACCATTATTAAATGACAACTCGTAAGCATTTATAATTTCTGGCTTTAAATTTGGATTTCCACTATGCGGGCTTAAAATGTCGGTGATGTCTACAAAGGGGTTTAATTGACCTAGGCCTGGTCTGTTAATTCTTTTGCCATAGCTAAGTTTAATACTTTCTTTCTGATTAAAATTATAGGCTAAATGTGCAGTGGGAAATAATTTCAAATAATTATTTGAAAAGCGAGTGCTTTGAGTATTCGTTTCCCCTTTATTATTAACCTGCTCGGCCCTTATACCCGTTGCATAATTCCAACTAGACTCCGTACCTTTTACATTACTGGTATTATGGTATTGAAAATACAAGGCTTGAACCCCTTCATTAAAATTAAAAATATTACTTGCACTATAGTTAGTAATGTAGGTGTTGTTTATTTTGTCTGCCGATAAGTAATCGGTTTTAATGGTTCTAAATAAACCTTTATATCCCGTTTCAATTACACCATTTTCTGAAGTAGGAATACTGTAATCCAAGCTAGCATTGGTGATTACGCCATCTTCATAATTATGGGTTAGCTGTGTTTGCATCATACCCATTGTTTTGCCTTCTAAGTCTAATGAAGTAGTGTATATATCGGTATTCTGTCTGCCTTTTTCAATAGAGGAGCTAAGACTAGCATTCAATGTTTTTGCTGAGTGCTGATAAGTTTTCAAATAGTTCAATGCAAGTTCTGCTTCTTTTACTTTTTCGTATTCGTAGGAGTGTCTGTCGTTACTGCTTGTAAAGCCGGTATTCTTATTAAATAGCTTACTCACTAAATCCTCGTTATTATCCTGACTTTCCATATTACCCATTGCCTCAAAAGAAAAACTATTGTACTTATTTAAATTATAATCAAGGTTCAATTTTAAATTTTGAAGTTTTTCAACTCTTTCATCATTTCTTTTTTGGCTAATAAAATAATTATCAATTAAATTATAGTTGGTACGATTACTTTCAATTTTTCTAGTTCTACCAGCAAACCTATTGTCATAGCCAAGGCCCAAATTCCATTTACCTACTTTATTGTTTACAATAAAAGAACTATTTACTCTGCCTTTGGCACCAAGGCCCGTGCCCAAGGCAAGCGCTCCATTGGTTCCAGATTGTTTGTTCTTCTTTAATTTAATATTAATAATACCACTTTCTGCATTGGCATCATACTTGGAAGATGCACTATTAATAATCTCAATGCTTTCAATACTGCTAGCAGCAATTTGGTCCATATTCGCAATGCCAGAATTTCTACCATTAATTAAAATCAAGGGTGTCTTACCTCTTAAGGTTATAGCTCCGTCATTATCTACGGTTACAGTAGGCGTTGATTTAAGTATATCTGTGGCGGTTCCACCTATTTGGGTAATATTATTAGCCGTATTTATTACAAAACCTTCAGCAGTTTTTTCTATCATTTTTTTCTGCGCAGTAACGGTTACTTTGTTTAATTCACTGGCATCCTCTACTAAAATCAAATCCTTCAATTGAACCTCTTTGCTAGATGCATTAATGGCCGCATTTTTTGAAATGGGTAAAAAACCAACCATTTTAATTTTTACTAAGTACTTACCATAGTCAAGTTTATCAAAACTAAATTTACCCAAACTATCGCTTGCTTCGTAAACAAGTACTTTGTTAGAATCTTGAACATTTGAAATGGTTACAGTGGCAAATTCAACTGGCTTTGCACTATTCACTACATTTCCTGTAATTTTTCCTTGGGCTAGTAATGCTTGTTGAAATGCCATAGTAAGGCATAGAATAATTAGATATTTTTTCACGGGATAAAATTATCTAATTAATTAGAATTCAGGCATTAAATGAGATCTGATTATATAAACGGCAAGAATAAACATAGAATTTGTTAAATTGTACCATGACTAAACTTTTCATTCCCTACTTTCTATTAACCTTATTTAGTTTCTGTGTTCAAGCCGCTCCAAGTATACATAACGAAGCGCAGATGCATGATGCCAATAAAATAATTGTCCCAATGGGTGGAAATACTTGGACCATTCATGGCGGCAAAATAACCAATAAAGGTTTAACTAATTGGGAGTCTAGTTCCACCAGCGTAAAAACCTATGTTTATGTTTCGCAAAGCGGCACGCTTAAGCTCTCTGTTAATATGAATCCAGGGGGCAAAAACTACAGGGTATTTCCAAAGAATTGACTGTTGAGGGTAGTTTGGAAAAAGAATTTTATGTTGGTAACTGGGAGAATATTCATCAGGGATATGTGACCATAGAGCTGCAGGGGGTTTCAAGGACTGCTGACAATTTTGGAACAGTAAGTTCAATTGCCATTAGTGGAACTTCAATTAATACTGAAACGGCATTTGTGAAAGATAATAATGACAATTATTTTTATTGGGGAAGAAGAGGTCCATCTGTTCATCTTAAATACACAATGCCAGCTTCAGATATTACTGAATTTTATAGTGAGATTACAGTACCTGAAGGTAATGATGTAATTGGCTCTTATTTTATGGCCAATGGTTTTGCAGAAGGCTATTTTGGTATTCAGGTTAATTCATTAACAGAAAGAAGAATTCTTTTTTCTGTATGGAGTCCCTATACCACCGATGACCCAGCAAGCATTCCGCCGGAATTAAAAATTACGATGCTCAAAAAAGGGAACAATGTTCATGCTGGTGAGTTTGGTAATGAGGGTGCGGGTGGACAAAGCTACCTTGTATATCCTTGGAAAGCAGGAACCACTTATCAATTTTTATTACGTGGACAACCGCAGTCAGATAATTCAACTATATATACTGCTTATTTCTTTGCACCAGAAAAAAACAAGTGGATGCTTATTGCTAGTTTCAAAAGGCCAAAGACCAATACCTATCTTAAAAATTTACATTCCTTTTTAGAAAACTTCATTACAGAGACAGGAGATAAAACCAGAATGGCCATTTATGGTAACCCATGGGTTAGAGATACTAATGGTGTATGGACAGCCATATCTTCAGCAAAATTCACTGCCGATAAAACTGCAAGAAAGCAATTTAGATTGGACTATGCTGGTGGAGTAAAAGGCAATGCGTTTTTTCTGAAAAACTGTGGCTTCTTTTTTCCAGCCATAACCATTGACAGCCAGTTCAATATTAATAAGCCTACCATAGCTCCGGTTATTGATTTTGAAAAACTACCTTAATTTTATTTTTTATGCTTTGAAATATTCTTCAAAGTAGTTTTTTTAATCATTGCCACAATTTCAACTTGAGGGTCTACAATTTCTGTAATTTTATATTCTAAAGAAGATCCCATTACTTGTGTTGCTTCTTCAATAGTTAAATTGTAATCCTCTTGTAACCAAGCCAACATTCCTTTCGAAGCAGTTTTTAAAGCGTTATCTAAAGTAGCATCCAAACCAACTGTCATAATATAAGTAGCATCTTCAACTCTTGGATATGCTAATTTTTGAGCAGGGCTTTTAATAAGTTTAACGGTGAATGCATAATCTAAAGATGTTTCTAAGGCCATCCAATATTATATACTGGCAAGTAAACGGAAGCATTTTTAGCAATACGATTAAAATCCATATTACCACCAAAGGGTCCTGCATCTCCTGTGCCAACTTCTTGTCCCTTCGGAGCAGCCAAACCAACGCATCCAAGAAAAGGGCTAATAGCAACCTCAAAGTTTTTTAAATGTTCTGTAGGAGCTTGAAGCTTCGCTTTGTTTTTCTTTAGATCTAACTTCCAAACAATGGGCTCTAGCTTATTTTTTACTAAATCGGTAATAGAGGAGGGCATACTACGTTCATGAAAGTAGGGCAGACATAAAGCAGTATTTCTGCTAAATTTCATATCTGTGAAAGTTACTTTTATAATATCTCCTTCTTCCGCACCTTCTACATAAAAAGGCCCTGTTAAAGGATTTTCAGCTTTACCAATTGAACGTTTGATTCCGTTTTTATCAAATCCATCACAATCAACAGAGCTAGTATAAATAGTATCACAGAGCTAGTATAAATAGTATCCCCTGGTAAAATATTTAAAACCGGTTTTGTTTCAGCAGCAAAAAATGAATAATAATTACTTGGAGTGAAATTTACTCTTTTAGGACTTTGTGCTTGACCTACTAAGCAGATGAATGATAAAAATAAAAATGGGATGAACTTCATAATGAAAATTTATACTTGAAAATAAACTAATGTTGTCAATTAATTTGAATTAGCAAAAACTAACTTAGTAGCTGGTTTAATGGCTTATTCACATAGTAACTTTCTCTTCCCATTTTTTGTTTTTCAAGAAATTCATTTTTTACAAGTTCTTCCAGATATCTAATAGCTGTACTTCTACTTATACCTAAATCTCTTTCTAAAAATTCAATTTTAGTGTATGGGTATTTAAATAAATTATTTAATAAATCTTGACTATATAATTTTGGTAGTTTTGATTTTAATGCATGTTTATATTTTTGCATTTCTTTTTGAATCCCATTAATTAATATAATTCCTTCTTTTGCAGTTGATTCAATTCCATCTAAAATAAATAGTATCCATGACTCCCATTCTCCTGTTTCACGAACTTGTTGTAAGTGTTTGTAGTATTCATTTTTTCTACTAATAATATACCTACTTAGGTAAAGGACTGGCAAGTCTAATAATTTTTTATTAATAAGGTATAAAATATTAATGATACGACCTGTACGACCGTTCCCGTCATAAAATGGATGTATTGTTTCAAATTGATGATGTATAATTGCCATTTTTATTAATGGGTCAATATCCATTAACTCATCATTATTTATAAATGCTTCTAAATTTGACATTAGATTTTCAATTTCTATGGCATCTTGTGGGGGCATATATACTATTTCCCCGGTTTTATCATTTAATAATTTTGTACCTGGTAACTTTCTAAATCCTGCATTATTTTGTTCTATGACTGATTGAATTTCTAGTATATGATTATTAGTAAGCAAGCCACTAGTTTGAATTAATCCAAAACCTTGCTTTAAGGCTTCAGCATATAAATGCACTTCTTTTGCTGCTGGTGTCGCAAATAGATTGGAATAGACACTACTTTGATACACTTCGGCAAAAGTGCTAATAATATTTTCTATTGCAGAGCTTTCCTTAGCTTCTCTTAATGTAAGTGTTTCTAAAAGAATGTTTTGATTTGGAATGCTCTTTATAACGCCCTTAAACTCGGCCAATTGTTTATGCGCTGCTGTTAATTTTTTTAAAACAGCCTTGGTTTCAAACTCAATTTGTAAGGGCAATAAAGGGATCATTTTGAAATATTTAGGTCAAATATAAGTCAAAAAATGCGATTATTGACTTATATTTAGTAAATAGGTGTCAAAAAATGCGAATTTTGATATATATCCGTATTTATCCGTAAATATACGATTTGGCATCTTTTTATAATGGGAATACATAGTTAAACCACCATAATTGACATCGTAAATGGAATCCTAATGGGAAGTAATGTTATAAAATGTTTTCAGGTGCAAATTGTATGCAAATCATAAAAAAAGGTCCCAGTGAATAAACACTGAAACCCTTTACTGTATTGAGTGGGCCCACCAGGGCATGATCCTGGGACCCCCTGATTATGAGGGTTTCTGGTGGTATTCCATACCTTTTCTTTTATTGATAATCAATAGGATACAAGATTGAAATAGATTTATATTTCTCATATTTCACCTCTTTTAACCCTTTTTTGGTGAAAACCTGGCCCGGAACTTGGCCGGGATTTTTATAGTTTTACCATCTTAAATTGATAGGCTATTTTATTGTCATTAGAGGTTACCTTAATTACATAGCTACCTGCTGATAGTTGACCTAATGTAATTTTAGTGCCTGCAGTTAAATTGGACTGACTTGCAACCTTTGTTCCACTGGCTATATCAAA
>JBEGKS010000038.1:0-8210 GCA_041183945.1 Bacteroidota bacterium
CTTCTAATGCTTGGTATTGATTTTCAGCAAACTTGATTTTATCTTTTATTTGTGCTTTAACATTTGGCATCGCTTCAGGGTCGTACGCCATAACCGTGGCACCTGCTTGTGTTAATGCATCAATGATTGCCAATGCTGGCGCTTCTCTTATATCATCGGTATTGGGTTTAAAAGCCAATCCCCATAATGCAAAGTGCTTGCCTTGTAAATCGTTTTTATAATAAGCCTTTATCTTTTGAACCAAGTGTAATTTTTGTAAAGCATTTACTTTTTCAACGGCTTTTAAAATCTCAAACTCATAGTTCACTTCATCCGATGACATGATTAATGCTTGTACATCTTTTGGAAAACAAGATCCTCCATAACCAATGCCTGGAAATAAAAAGCGTTTTCCGATTCTGTCATCCGATCCAATGCCTCTTCTTACCATATCTACATCGGCGCCCATGCGCTCACATAATTGAGCCACTTCATTCATGAAAGAAATTTTAGTAGCTAAGAATGAATTAGCCGTATACTTCGTTAATTCAGAACTACGCTCATCCATAAATATCACAGGGTTACCTTGTCTTACAAAGGGCGCATATAAATCGCTCATTAATTTCTTCGCTCTTTCAGATCTTGTTCCAACCACTACTCTATCTGGTTTCATAAAATCATCCACTGCAACCCCTTCTCTTAAAAACTCTGGGTTACTTACCACATCATACTCGCCTTTATAGTTTTTAGCAATGGCTGCACTTACTTTATCGGCAGTACCCACTGGCACCGTACTTTTATTAACTATGACTTTATAGTCTTTTAATATTTTTCCTAAATGATCGGCTACGGCTAATACATATTTTAAATCGGCACTACCATCGGCACCCGGAGGTGTAGGCAAGGCTAAAAATATAATTTCAGCACCATCAATGGCTGCTTCTAATTCGGTTGTGAATGTCAAACGACCTTCTTTAATATTTCTTAAAAATATTTTTTCTAGCCCTGGTTCGTATATAGTAATTTGACCATTACTTAATTTCTCTACTTTGTTTTTATCAATATCCACGCAGGTTACTTTGTTTCCTGTTTCAGAAAAACAAGTTCCTGTAACCAGTCCTACATACCCTGTTCCTACGACTGTAATTTTCATCTAGTTATTTTTTTAATTAAAAAATGATTTTACACCTTCTACAATATAAGCTAATTGTTGCTCATCCATCTCAGTGTGCACCGGCAGAGAACATACACAGGGGGTTAGGCTATCTGTTATAGGTAAATTCCAATTTGTATTTTTTTGCTCGCCAAACATTTTTTGCAAATGACCAGGTACCGGATAATATATCATACAAGGTATTTCCTTGGCTGCTAAATGTGCAATAAATTTATCACGGTCTACCCCTTTCAATTGTATAGTATACTGATGATACACATGTGTACTATATTTTGCTTGAAAGGGTGCCACTATATGTTGAATAGAAGTAAATGCATTGGTATAGTAATTAGCCACTGCAAATCTTTCTTTATTATACGCATCTAATTTTTTTAATTTAATATCAAGTATAGCTGCTTGAATAGAATCCAATCTTGAATTACACCCCACTAAATCATGATAATATCTTGCAGACTGTCCATGATTGGCAATCATTGTCATTTTATCTGCCAAAACTTTATCGTTCGTACATAAAGCACCTCCGTCTCCAAAGGCGCCTAAATTTTTACTAGGATAAAAAGAAGTTGCTCCTATATGACCAATAGTTCCAGTTTTTTTGGTGACCCCGTTAGAGAAAGTATAATCGCAACCAATAGCTTGTGCATTATCTTCAATCACAAATAAATTATTGGCCTTCGCTATTTCCATAATCTCTTCCATGGGTGCTGCATGACCATATAAATGAACGGGTACAATCACTTTAGATTTCGGCGTAATTGCTTTTTTCAAACTTTCAACATCCATACAAAATGTAATAGGATCTACATCTACAAAAACAGGTTTTAATCCTAAAAGTGCCACTACCTCTGTGGTAGCGATATAAGTAAAAGAGGGTGTAATAATTTCATCTCCAGGTTTTAAGTCCAAGGCCATCATGGCAATTTGTAAAGCGTCGGTTCCGTTGGCACAAGGAATCACATGATCCACTCCTAAATAGGTACTTAAATTTTGAGCAAAATCCTTCACCGCCTTACCATTAATATAGGCGGCTGAATCCAATACTTCTTGGATAGCAGCGTCAACCTCTTTTTTGATGGCCAGATACTGGTTTTTAGTATCCACCATTTGAATTTTCCTCATCCTTTAAATTTGGGCAAAATTACAATAAAAAGCCTAATTCAACCTAATTGTGGCCCCAAGAAAGGCTTTCAAAACAAATTCAAGTTTTATGCTATTTTTTATTCATTTTTGCCCTACTGAAATGAAAGTATGATTGTATACCAATTCTTTTTAAGGCTTTACCCTATTCTCGCTTATCTCATTAGCCCTTTTAATGAGAAAGCCAAGCAATGGGTGGATGGTCAATCCGAGGTTTGGGATGAAATTAATAGCCTTAAAGCACAAATTAAACAACCCCTCATTTGGGTGCATTGTGCCTCTTATGGAGAATATGAACAGGGGCTACCTATTATTGACAGCATTAAATTGAAATATCCATCGCATCAAATTTGGCTTACCTTTTTTTCACCCTCTGGTTATGTTTATAGAAAAAAAGATGCCCAAGCCGACTTCGTCACTTACCTACCCTTTGATGGTAAAAAAAATGCAAGACTTTTTTTAGAAACCTTGCAACCCTCTTTAATTATTTTTATTAAATATGAATTTTGGTTTCATTATTTATCTATTGCCAAAGAAAAAAATATACCAACTGTTTTAGCTTCAGCCCTTTTTAGACAAAGTCAAATATTCTTTCAATTTTATGGAGGCTTTTATAAAAAAATATTGAATTTATTTTCTGCCATTTTAGTGCAAGATCAAGCATCGGAAGATTTAATCAAACCCATTATAAGTACTAGTAAAATATTTATAACTGGGGATACAAGGTTTGATAGAGTGATTACCACTGCTGCCACTGTTACTAAATTTGAATGGATACAAAAATTAAGCAACTATAAAATTATCATTGCAGGAAGAACTTGGGAAACCGATCATATTGTTCTTGCTAAAGCTGCTAATGAATTAGAAAAAATAAACTGGATTATAGTACCACATCATGTAGATGCAGCATCCATTGCAGAGTGCAAATCACATTTTCCTAAAGCTATTACACTTACTGCGCTATTAGCTTCCAAACAACATTTTACTTTACCTACTATTATTATAGTGGACCAGATAGGTATATTAAGAAGTATATATCAGTATGCATTTATTTCATATGTAGGCGGTGGTTTTGGAAATGATGGCGTGCACAATGTTTTAGAACCTGCCGCTTTTGGCAAACCTGTTATTTGGGGTAAAAACGATAGTAAATACAGAGAAGCCACCGGTTTAAGAAATGAAGGAGGTGGGTTTTCAATACAAAACGCCGAAGCATTGGTAGCGCAAATTCAATTATTGAAATCTTCTGAAGAAGCCTATACAGAAACTTCTAAGAAAGCAGCTAGGTATATTATTGACCATGCAGGAGCCACTGAAAAAACAATTGAATTTTTAAAAGAGCAGCATTTTTTAAAATAAGAATGGCTACTTTTGACTGACACAGAAAAGCAATACAAATAGCACTATGTTTATTGAACAAAATATTACAGGAGAAAGACGCGGCTGGATTGAAGTGGTTTGCGGTAGTATGTTTAGCGGCAAAACTGAAGAGTTAATTAGAAGGTTAAAAAGAGCGAAGATTGCTAATTTACAAGTAGCTATCTACAAGCCAGCAACCGATACTCGTTTTGATGTAAATAAAGTAGTGAGCCACGATGCTAATTCAATTGAATCCATCCCGGTTAAAAATGCAAGTGAAATTTTAGCACTCGCTAAATCAGCCGATGTGATTGGTATAGACGAAGCACAATTTTTTGATGCAGGTATAATTGAAGTTTGTGAAACTCTCATGATGCAAGGTAAAAGAGTCATTGTAGCAGGACTAGATATGGATTATTTAGGAAAGCCCTTTGGACCTATGCCCTCTTTATTAGCCACTGCCGATTTTATTACTAAGCTGCATGCTATATGTGTAAAGTGTGGGCACTTAGCCAATATTTCTTACAGAACTAGTAATGAAGAAGGAACAGTGGTATTAGGCGAGAAAAATAATTACGAACCTAGATGTCGCATTTGCGCCACAAAATAATATTCGCTTTAGTAAATAAAGTAAAATGAAAATACATTTGAAATCGATTCTTACTTTATTGAAAAAAGACATGTTGCTTGAATTCAGACAACAGTATACTTTTTTTGGTATTTTATTATACATCGCCTCTACTACCTTTGTTATTTACCTAACCATGGGCCAGCCCGATGATAAAGTATGGAATGGTTTATTTTGGATTACACTTTTATTTATTTGTATTAATACAGTAGCTAGAAGTTTTTTACAAGAAGGCAGAGGCCGCATGCTTTATTTTTATACCATTGCAAGCCCAATACATTTTATCTTTTCTAAATTAATTTACAATAGCTTACTCATGTGCTTTATGAGTGGACTAAGTTTGCTATTATTTATTTTATTATTAGGCAACCCCTTAGAGCATAGTTTATTATTCTTTGGCATGAGTTGTTTAGGCGGTATAAGTTTAAGCTTGGTATTTAGCTTCTTAGCAGCCATTGCCTCTAAAGCACAGCAACCCTCTGCTATTATGGCTATACTGGGTTTCCCCTTAATTATTCCTCAGCTTATGCTTCTAATGAAAATTGCCAATATTGCTTTTGCCGATGTAGTGCAAAATGGACTACCCCAATTAGTGGGTTTATTATGCGGCTTCGATATTATGATTGTAGCGCTATCTTATATTCTCTTTCCTTTTCTATGGAAAGAGTAAATGACGTGTTAAAATTAATAATTTTAACACGATAGTGGAGATTAAAAAAAATCAAATAGAGAAGCAAATAAAAATAAAATATATTTTAATAATTTTATTTTTATGCGGCTTAGAATTGAAGGTGACGAACAGTTTGTCCGTTATTAATAAGTTGCTTCAAAGATTCTATTCCAATGGTTAAATGTCTTTCCACAAACTGAGCAGTTACTTTAGAATCGCTGGCTTCTGTTTTCACTCCTTCTGGCACCATGGGAGAATCACTTACTAATAATAAAGCACCTGTTGGAATTTTATTATAAAAGCCTACTGTGAAAATAGTAGCTGTTTCCATATCAATGGCGTAAGCTCTAATATCTGTTAGATATTCTTTGAATTTTTCATCGTGTTCCCAAACTCTTCTATTGGTTGTGTATACAGTGCCCGTCCAATAATCTACATTGTTATCTCGTATAGTGGTAGAAATTGCTTTTTGTAAAGCAAAGGCAGGAAGTGCTGGCACTTCTGGTGGAAAATAATCATTGGAAGTACCTTCACCTCTTATCGCTGCAATGGGTAATATTAAATCACCTATTTTATTTCTCTTTTTTAATCCTCCGCATTTTCCTAAAAATAAAACAGCTTCTGGTTGAATGGCAGTTAGCAAGTCCATAATAGTGGCAGCGCCAGGGCTACCCATTCCAAAGTTAATAATGGTAATGCCATCGGCTGTAGCGCACTGCATAGGTCTGTCCTTACCGATTACTTCCACCTTGTGCATTTCTGCAAACATGTTCACATAATGGCTAAAATTAGTCAGTAATACAAAGCGACCCAATTGGTCTAAGCTAGCCCCCGTATACCTTGGTAACCAATTCTCTACGATTTCTTCTTTTGTTTTCATACTATCAAATTTTAAGGTTTCAACTACTTATCTTTGGACAAAGTATTATATAAAAATACGAATTTTAATTTAAATGATAGTTCTACCTTATCCAAGCTACCCTTTTAAAATAAAAGCCATCAATGGGAAGGATCAAATATTTGACCCTTTTAGAAAAATTTGGGTGCTACTTACACCTGAAGAATGGGTAAGACAGAACCTATTGCAATACCTTGTTCAAACACTTCAGTATCCTTCCAGTTTAATTGCGGTAGAAAAAGAAATTAAATTAGGCGAGCTATCCAAACGATTTGATATAGTGGTATATAAAAATGAATTGCCCTGGATGATTATTGAATGTAAAGAAGCAAAGGTTTCCTTAAATGAAAAAACAATGGGACAGATTTTACAGTACCAACAAGTTTTAACAGCACAGTATTTATTTATGAGCAATGGGCATGAAACAATGGGTGCTAAAATAGAATCGGGGAAACTGCAGGCTATGCAAAATTTCCCCGAATACAACTAAGATTTATTTACTCCCTATAAATTTCTATCTATAAATCTCTATTTATAAAAACATTTCTTCCAAGCTACTAAGGGAAGATACCTAATTCAGCATAAGAAGTTCCTACTTTATTAATGGCACAAACATAGGCTGCTGTGCGCATATCTGGAATAGAAGGATTGGCTTTCCAAATATCCATAATTTCTCTAGTAGCATTAATCATAGTTTCTTCTAATCCGCTATGCACTAAATCAATTTCATCCGGACCATGTGCAATAATTTCTTTTTCTGACTCAGTTACTTTTTTGCCCGTTAACTCTTCAATTTGATGTAAAATATTAATATTAGCATTCTCGGTAAATCTTTTTTCTAAACGGCCATATCTAACATGGCTTAAGTTTTTCAACCACTCAAAATAAGAAACTGTTACCCCCCCTGCATTTAAATACATGTCAGGAATCACTAAAACTCCTTTAGCAGCTAGTATATCATCGGCCTCAGGTGTTAAAGGACCATTCGCAGCTTCTCCAATAATTTTTGCTTTAATGCGAGCTGCATTATTACCGTCTATTACATTTTCTAAAGCAGCAGGAATTAAAATATCGCAATCTAATTCTAAGGCATCTCCGCTATTTTTTAAATTAGTAGCGCCAGGGAAATTTAAAATGCTGCCTGTTTTTTTACGGTGTTGAAAAACCTCTTCTTCATTTAAACCCGCCTCATTATAAATAGCCCCTTCAAATTCTGCAATAGAAACAACAATAGCACCATTTTCTCTAAAAAATTTTGCAGAGTGATAACCCACATTTCCTAAACCTTGTACCACTACTTTTTTATTTGCAATGCCCACTGTTAATCCTTGTTTTTTCATCACATCCTCCATTAAACAAACTTCTCTCACACCAAAGAATACACCTAAACCAGTGGCTTCTTTTCTTCCTCTCACTCCACCTAATGAAATAGGTTTACCTGTAACACAACCTGCCGCATCAATTTCTCCTGGCTTCAAAGATTGATAAGTATCAACGATCCAAGCCATTTCTCTTTCGCCGGTTCCATAATCGGGTGCAGGTACATCAATACCAGGACCAATAAAATTTTTCTTCACTAATTCAGAAGTATATCTTCTAGTAATTTTTTCTAATTCGTAAGTACTTAAACTTCTTGGGCTAATTTTAATACCACCCTTCGCTCCTCCAAAAGGCACATTCACAATAGCACATTTATACGTCATCAAAGCCGCTAATGCCATTACCTCATCTTGATTCACTGCCATACTAAAACGAATACCTCCTTTACAAGGCGACTTATGTTGCGAGTGTTGCACACGATAGGCTTCAATTACCTCAATATGCCCATCATCCATCTTTACAGGAAAACGCATACTGTAAATACTATTACAAGCTTTAATTTGCTCTAATATACCTTGCTCCCAGTGGGTATACTTAGAAGCCTTATCAAAACTTCTTTCAACACTTTGAAAGAAACTATATTCTTTATTTTCAGACATAAAATGAGTTTAATTTTTGAATTAATCTTTGGGGTTAATTATTAGATTTAATCTTTAGCGTTATTCTCCAATGCAGTTATTTTCTTGTCAACACTTGCAACATAAATAAATAGTCCCACTAAAATTATAGTCACAATTGTCATGACTAAATAAATTTTACCTTGTTGAACCATAATGCCGCTATTGTCAACAGCCTTTGCTTGTAATAATTGAAACATATATTTTTATTTATTCTTAATAATTTTTTTGATTAAAAGAATCCTCAGAGACTACACGCTAAACAAGAAAATCTAAAGTTTTCTTGATGATATAGTCCGATCTTTATGGTGACATAAAGGTAAAAAAGGTCTACCTCTTTTTTTACGTCTTTTATAAAAAAATAAAAA
>JBEGKS010000039.1:0-7702 GCA_041183945.1 Bacteroidota bacterium
TCTTGTGTTAATGCACCCACGCCATCAGTAGGACCACCAAATTTTGTAGGTGATTGGTTAACTTCTAATTTTTTTCTTAAAGCGCTATTTATATAGCTTGAAGAAAAGCTAACTTTTGCAGCACCTGTCTTACCTCTTTTTGTAAAAATTTGAATTACACCTGCATTCGCTCTACTACCATAAGTAGCAGCGGCAGCAGCACCATTTAAAACCTCAATATGGTCAATATCGGCAGGGTTAATATCTACCATTCTGTTTTGACCAATACTTCCTACGAAGTTGTTACCATCATAGTTGCCTGATGTATTGGTAACTCTGTTAGTAGCATTGTTAATGATTACTCCATCAACAATGTATAATGGTTCTGAAGAAGAAAGTACTGAGCTAGTACCTCTTAATCTTACAGAAACTCCACCTGCAGGATCACCACTGTTTTGGCTAATTTGAGCACCTGCTGTTTTTCCTTGTAGGGCAGCCAGTACATTAGACGAACCGCTTTTGCTAAGTTCATCTGCAGATACAGTGCTTACATAACTACCTAATTGTCTTTTGGTAGTTCCAGCAGAAGTACCTGTAACGACTACTTCGTCTAATTTTGAATATTGTTCTACTAGAACAATATTGATATTCTTAGTATTACCCTTGGTATCTACTGTAATATCTTGACTTTTAAATCCAACGCCCGATGCATTTAATGTAATCACGCCATTGGCATTCTGTGTAATAGAGAAATTACCATTATTATCTGTATTGGCGCCTTTATTGGTGCCTTTGATAACAATAGATATTCCCTCAATAGCACTATTGTCTTTTTGGTTCGTAACCTTTCCGCTTATTACAACTTGTGCAAAGCTTGTAATGGTTATACCTGACAACAGTACTAAAACCATCATGAGCCTGTTTAAATAAGGCTTTTTTGTTTTTTGTAGTTTCATAACTGTGTTTTAATTATTAATAGATGAGAATTTCATGTTTTTTATACGGGTCTAATAGGGGATCATTAGGGTCTAATTCTGTAATTAAAATATCAATGTCTTTTAAGTCAGCCACTTTTATTTTTTGTTGAGAATTTAACTTTTCAGAAATACCAATACAGATTACTTTTTTAGAAGCCTTTATCATTGCTTTTTTTATTTGAACTACTTCCCAATCATTTTCACTTAAGCCAAACTGTGTGTCTAAGGAGTTAATACCTAGAATACATAAATCGGCTTGAATAGATTCAATGGATTGTACAGCATTGGCGCCTGTTGTAAGCATGGAATCCTTAGAAACTTTATCGCCAATCATGACTACTTCAATACTTGGATGATGAGAGAACTCAATGGCTGCATTTAAACTGCAAGTAAAAAAAGTGGCATTCAAATTTGGGTCTAATGCTTTTGCAAATTCAATCATGGAAGTACCACCAGAAGTTAAAATATACATACCACTTTGAACCAGTGCAGCTGCCTTTTTCGCAATGATATTTTTATTTTCAATCTCATAAACCATCTCTCTGTCGAATGCAGTATGAAATGATTTACTCAATGCGCCTCCGTGCACTTTGATTAATCTATTGTCTATAGAAAGCTCTTGCAAGTCTCTTCTAACTGTATCATCGGATACACCCATTTTGTTGCTTAAATCCGCAGATAAAACTTTGTTATGCAGATTTAACTCATGTAAAATATATTCAAGGCGCTCTTCTTTAAGCATTTTGCGGTTTTGCAACTACAATATATGCATAAAACCGCAAAAGCGAACAGATGTTAATAAATCAAGCCAAATTGTGAGTTTTAGGCGTTGGCCAGGGTTTTCAGGGCTAGCACAAAGCTATCTAGTTCCTGGGTGGTGGTGTATAAATTCGGGGTAATTCTGCAGCCGCGCACATTGGCATAATCAATGGCTACTGTAAACACCTTGTGTTCAGTCATTAATCTCTTGGCTAAGTCGGCAGGTAGTATGCCCTCAATACCTACATTGGCAATACCACAACTTCTGCTGGCTTCAGCAGGGGTATTAATTATTATTTTAGGTAGGTTTCTTACTTTGCTAGTCCAATAGTTTTGTAAAAAGTACATTCTGGCTTGCTTGCGTTCAGCGCCAATCATTTCATAATAGTCCATGCAATCATTAATGGTAAGGTCGGTATGAACAGGATGAGTACCAATATGATTTAATCTATTTATCTTATTAATATCTTTTTCTCCATCGGCAAGTAGG
Organism: Bacteroidota bacterium; assembly: GCA_041183945.1. GTDB lineage: Bacteria > Bacteroidota > Bacteroidia > Chitinophagales > Chitinophagaceae > Sediminibacterium. The sequence continues at coordinate 2,206 of JBEGKS010000039.1, forward strand.
GGCCATAAGTTTTTGACATTATTTTTTTTAACGTATAATAAACCTGCACCTAATGGTGTGCTTAGCCATTTATGAAGTGCAGCTGCATAATAATCGCAGTCTAATTCATCAATACGAAATTTCACATGTGCAAATGCATGGGCGCCATCTACAATTACTTGAACCCCCTTGGCATGGGCCATGTCACAAATTTTACGAATAGGTAGAACCTGTCCCGTAATATTAATCATATGACTAACAAAGATGACCTTTGTTTTAGCAGTAATAGCGCTTGCGTATAAATTCACAATTTCCTCATCATTTTTTGGATGATTCGGCACAGATAATTTTTTATTGACAACACCATATCTGTTTTGAATTTGATCAAACATATCCAGCATAGCACCATAATCTTGCACCGCCATAATGGCTTCATCACCGGCTTTCCAATCAAAACCACCAATGACTAAGTCCAATGATTCAGTAGTGTTTCTTGTAATAACTAATTCTTCTGGTAAGCAGCCAGCAATACCTGCAAGTCTTGCAGCTATATTTTTTTTATTCTCAAACTGAACTGTTCTCATGTAATAAGACCCTTGATAATTCACTTCTTTGATATGCTCTATGAATTTATTTAGAATAGGTTGAGGTAGAAAGTTGTAATAACCATTCTCTAAATTGATATAATCTGGCTTTAATAAATATTGATTACGAATGCCTGTCCAAAAATCTTCGTCTTTCGCTAATACTGCTGCAGGCAAATGTGCTTTTTGTTCAAAGCTTTTTGCCAAACCTGCAATACCCAAGGGGGTAGCTATACTCGTTAAAACGATGTCTTTAATAAATTGACGCTTATTCATAATAAAATATTTATTGAGTGAAAGATTTTTTATTTTTTATAATCTACTCTTGATAAACCAGCATCTGCATTTTTACTGAACCAGCCTGAGCCGTATTCTAATACATAGAAACGACCATCAGGACCCACTTCAATATCAATAGCAGCATGGAACTTTGTATTTGGCATAAAAGGTTCCATTCTATCATAGTCTCCGTTTGGTTTCATCGTTACAGCTTTAATATAACCACGCATCCATTCATTGAAAAAGAATTTACCATCATAATAAGAAGGGTATCTTGTTTCTTTTGGATATAAGTCGCTATAATAAACAGGACCTGCCATGGCAGTTCTTCCACCTGCGCCTAAAGAAGGGAAGTCTGTGGTAGATACACCATACGGATACCAAATAAAGGCAGGTTGTGCTGGAGGTAATTCAGTTAAGCCTGTATTGTTTCTTGAATTATTAATAGGTTTTGCAGGATCAAAGGCAGGGCCCGATTTACCTGTTGCATAATCATAAATATGATAAGGATAATTATTACCAATAAAGAAAGGCCATCCAAAGAAACCAGCCTTGCGTGCTTGGTTTACTTCATCATATCCTTGAGGACCTCTTGTGTCTAAACTATCTATATTCGCATCTGGACCTACTTCACCCCAATATAAATAACCATTCTTAGGGTCAACAGAAATACGGTAAGGATTACGATCTCCCATTACATAAATTTCTGGTCTTGTTTTAGCTGTGCCTACAGGGAATAAATTTCCTTCAGGAATTTCATAAGTTCCATCGGCTTTAACTTTAATGCGTAAAATTTTTCCTCTTAAGTCGTTGGTATTACCTGCACCACGACGCTCGTCATATTGAAGATGGCCTGGGCGATCATCCAATGGGGCATAACCATGGCTTGCATATTTTTGTTTAGGCTCATCGAATGGGGTAGTGTTGTCACCCGTTGAAACAAATAAAGATTTATCTGGGCCAAAGGCAATAGAACCCCCCGTATGACAACAAATATCGCGTTGCTCATAAAATTCTAAAATTACTTTTTCAGAATTATTTAAAATAGTGTCATTTTCTAAAGTAAAACGAGATAATCTATTCACTGGAGAATCGGGTGCACTATAAAACATATACACAAAATGATTTTTTTCAAAATCGGGATCGGCTTTCACACCCAATAAACCTTCTTCAGCATTCACACCAGGAGCATTGGTTTTCCAGTACACATTTAAAAAACCTGCTTGTTTAATTTTTTTAGAAGTATTGTTATATAATAATATTTCACCACGACGTTGAACTACTAATACATCTAAATTAGGAAGTACTGAAAGTTCTGTGGGTTCGAAGAAAGTGCCAGTAACTAAATCGGTTTTAGTGAAATGACTTTCATCTGGAGCGAAAACACTATGTGCTTTACTATAGTCTGCTGTGTTGTCACCAATAGCATATTGTATACCGCCTAAAATATGTTTCAAAAACATAGGGTCTGAATAAGACTCATTGGTATGTCCTAGTTCAGTATAAAATACTCTACCGCCATCAAAATTATGGTACCAAGCCATTGGGTGCTTGTCTCCATTCTCTCCACCTTTATATGATTTTTCGTCAATGCTAATAAGTACTTTAACATCACTATTTAAATTCTTGAAATTATACCACTCATCTTTTCTAGTCCAAGTAGCAGGTAGACTATCGGTAGAAGGATGATTTTTATCGTTTATAACTAATGTAGCTTCTTGTTGTTCTGGGTGGCTTTTAAAAGAAGCGCCAATCATTTTCACATACCAGTTCCAATCATATTCAGCATCTGCAGCAGCATGTATACCTACAAAACCTCCACCTGCTTGCATATATCTTTCCATTGCAATTTCTTGGTTACCGCTTAATATTTCACCTGTGCTACTTAAGAAAACCAAGGCAGCATATTTTTTCAAACTATCTTCAGCAAATTTATTTGCATTGGTAGTGGTATCTACATCAAAATTATTTTTTGCACCCAATTCCTGAATGGCTTTAACACCTAATGGAATAGACTCATGGTAGTAACCTCCTGTTTTATAAAATACTAAAATAGTGGGCTTGCTACTTCTCTTACTACTACAAGAAGCAAGGGTAAATAATAAAATGCAAAATAATGCTAGAGACTTCATTGTAAAATGGATTGTTTTTTTCATGTTTATTAGCGTTGTGAATGGTTCGTTTGTGGCAGTTAAATTCCTACTTTTTTTGCTTATGGCAAATTTAACATTTTTCAAAAGCTTATTGGAATTCTATTCCAAGATATCCCTAAATCTCTGATAAATTGAGCCTTATGAAATAATTTGGGTAAGATAATTACATGAATGGCAAAAGTATCTAGTTTTGGTTCAGGCGTCCTTTGAACTTATGCTTTCTAGGGTGGGCCACTTTGGATCTAGATTGAAATTCGCTACTTATTACACTAATATTACCATCTACCTCTAAAATTGCAAGATCCACTTTTTGAATATCTCTCGCTCCGTGTTCTCTAACAGCTGCCTCTAATTCCTCAATAGTTATTTCAGCTTTTTCGCAATTTTCCAAATTGGCTACCCCCTCATATATTAAGAGCAGCGATTCTCCTTGTACCATTTTACTAAAGAATTTACTTCTATAAAAAAGGCGCTTAAGGGTATAGTTGGCTAAAAATAGGGAGCCTGCAGCAATTAATCCTCCGGAAAGGGTACTGTCTGGGCCTACCATGGCATTTTGAACCGAATTACTAATTAAGAGTATGAAAACCAAGTCAATAACCGATAACTGAGCCAATTCTTTTTTCCCAAATAGGCGGATGGCAAGAATCATAAATATATATACTGCCAAGGTGCGTAGAATAATTTCTAAGATTGGGTTATCCAGGGTAAAATGAAGGATATTTATTGTAAGCATATTATATGGATAAATGAGTTATAAAGCTAAGTAAACCAATTTAAATTCACCATGAATTCATTTTGTACTAATTTAGTAAAATATTACCTTTATTCTTAATAAGATTGATTAAAATTTGTTTGCATATGAAAAATTATAAAATTTTACTAGTAGCCATTCCTTTCATGTTTATGGCATGTAGCAAAGGGGGAGACTCTCCTACACCAACACCACCTCCTGTTGTGGTGGTACCTGAAACAGATTTAGCCTTTAAAGTGGAAATTGCAAGCACAGAGATTGATTACACAAAAATATATGGAGCTATAGGTGGTTCACAGGCTATAAATGTGAATATTACCTCTACCTTACCAAAGGATGGTGTAACCATAGATGTTAAAGTAACCAAGGATGCAGATAATACAGCTGTATTTAATAATAATATAACAAGCACTACGGCTGCCTCTAATGCTATTACTATTTCTAGTTTATCACCAGGTGTCTTATCAACAGCAACAGTGGTAGTTACTTCTAAAACAAAGAGCACCAATACTGCTACTAAAACATTTAAAATAGCGGCTAAATAATATAAAGCTAAGCGACCTTTTTATAAACCCTTGTAAATCTTGTATTTGCAAGGGTTTTGTTTTTAGCAGAAGTTTATAACTATTTTACTTTTTATTTGAAAGTAATTTCATACTTTTAAGTATCACTAAAATTTATAATTAAATGAAAAAATTACTTTCAACACTTTTGTTATTATGTATGATAATAGGGGTGAACGCGCAAAAAAATGCTAATGGAGTTATCTATGACAAGCATCCTTCTATTGATGTGGTAGAAAAATTCATGCAAGCCTTTGTAAAAGGTGATGCAGCTACTATGACTAGCTTAACTACCGACGATTTCAAAGCATACAATGCTATGAATACCAATTGGGATTACAAAGGCCAAGATTTGGCAACTTGTATTAGAAATGCTCAAAACTATGCAAACAACTATACTAATTTCTCTATTACAAAAAGAGGAGCTTCTTATCCAGATGCTTTAGAGTATAAGAAAGATGGTATTTGGGTATATACCTATAACATGTTCTTTGCTATTAATAAAAAATCGGGCTTCAAAATTCAATCTCCTTATGATTGTACTTTCATATTTAATGCAGATGGTACTAAGATTAAAAGCATGAACTTTTATATGAATACAGCTATGTTGGTTAAAAATACAGAATCTGAGCAAACATTAACCAATGGTATTTTATATAAGAACCATCCTAATATTGTAAAAGTGAGAAAAATGATGGCTAATTTTTCTTTAGGTAATGTGGATGGCATATTTGCCGATTTTTCACCTAATGCAAGATGTTTTGATATTAACTATGCTTATGGTGTATCAACTTCAGTTGAAGAAAATAAAAAAGAAGTTACTGCTTTATTACAAGATATTGAAATTGAGGGTATTGATGAAATAGGGTATCCTGATATGTTAGACCATGAAGGGCCAAGCTCTGTGGTAGATTCTTGGTGGTCTATGCGTTTAAGAAACAAGAAGACTAATAAGAAGTTTAAAATTGCTTTGACATTATCACATACATTCAATGATCAAGGTCAAATTGAAAGAGAGAATAGCTATTATAATGGAGCACAAATAGCTGCTTCTTATACAGAAACTAAAAAATAGGTAAAATTTTAGGATTTTATGGAAAAGGCCCCTTTAAACAGGGGCCTTTTTTATGGTATTTTATAAAAAAATAATGCAAAAAAAGCTTTCTTTTTGATACTAAATAACTA
>JBEGKS010000039.1:7727-14674 GCA_041183945.1 Bacteroidota bacterium
ATGCTTTGCAAAAATTAAAACAATCAAAAAAAAATGAAAAAACAATCCTAGTAATGGCTACCGCCATTTCATTATTTGCTACCACATTATTTGCTTGTTCAACACCAGCTGAAAAAGCAGCACCTGCTGAAACAGATGCTACAGCATCAAGCTGTGTTAAAGAAGGTCCAGACGTGGACTTAATGAAAAAAGCAATTACATCCTATGCCAGTGGCGATTGGGCTACAGCTGCATCATGCTTTAGCGATACAGCTACTTCTTCTCATAATAATGACACTGTTGCTATGAAAATGTCTGATAGAATTGAATTATTTAAAAAACAAAGAGCAAGTTCAGGTGATGTTTTAGATGCTGGTACGCCTAATTTAGAGGTGGTGACAGTTCCAACAACAAATGAACAATACAAAGGCATTAAATGGGGTCATGCTTGGGTTAATTTCAAAATCACATCTAAAACTGGTGAAGTAAGAAAATCTCTTACTTTTGCCTCTTTTGCAATTAAAGACGGTAAAATTATTCATGAGCAAGTTATATACGATGCAAAATAAAATTTGCGCTAAGTTTTAAGTTTAGTTCTAAATACGAAAAGAGGCCCTTAGCAATAAGGGTCTCTTTTATTTGTATCTAATTATTTATTACGAAGCTCGTATCTCACTGAGTCGGGGTAGCCAATAGCATCTACATAAATCACATTTTTATTTTTATCAAAATAAAATTTTAATGCTTTTTCCTTAATGATTTCATATTTGTTCACATCCAGTCCAGGCTTAGCCGAAGTGGTTACATAGGTAGTGGGCTGAATAATTTGTCTATTATTACTGGCACTCACATTTGGCTGGTAATTACTTGTAGGAGCCTGTACTTTTTGTGGGGTATGATTATAAGAGCTATAATCGAATAATAAGATATAGCCCGTTTCATTTAAGCTTTTAGCCTTATAGGGGCCCAATTTCGATATCACCATGGCCTCCGGCTTGTCCATCCAATTTTCGGTTTGAATCTTACTCATAGGAATAACTATTTTCTTATAAGGGGAGCAGGCAGTTAGTATTAAGAAACCAATAAGTATTAAGTTTTTCATAATTAGTTAAAAATAATCTTTTGTTTTCTAGGTATTGAGCTTGTCTAACAACCTAAATTAGGCTAAAAAAGCGAGTTAGAAGTTGAAAATACTGCTATAAATTTTATATATCTTTACAATACCCCAAAGGATAGCTTAAAACTTAAACTATGAAAAGAGTAATCTTTGCTTTGGGTGTTCTATTTGTATTTGCATGTAGTAAAACAGAAGTTTCGACTACTCCACCTGTGGTAGTGGTTCCGGAAGAAGCAATAAAATTTACAACTAATCTTGACACTGGAACTTATAATGTTTCCGATACATTACCGCTAGTTGTAACGGTTAGTTCTAAGTTGCCTGCTACAGGTATTATTTACTCAATACTTGCAACCTGGACAGACAGTTCTAAACAAATCTTTAAGTTAGATACTAGTTTAACTGCTTCAAGTTTAAGTTTGAATATTCCTGGGTTCAAAATTGCAGGCAATTATTCTATTAGTATTACAATTACATCAAAATCTACTAGCACAAACACATTAAATAAATCCATTAGTGTTATAAATAGTCCCTTAGGAAGGTTTATGGGATATAAAGTTGCTGCTAATGCTAAACAACTTGGAACTGACTATTGGGAAAATACACCTGTATTAAGTGATTTAATGATTGGGGTGTTTCAGAAGAATTATGAAGTTTTTGCACTACCACAAGGAGATGCCTATTGTGCTTGGACTCAAGCAATTTGCAATGGAGATTTTAATAATGATGGTTATATTGATGTTTTTAATGCGGGTAGTGCATTTGGAGGTCAAAAATCTAGATTAAGTTTTTTAATTTGGAACCCGGCTACAAAAGTATTTGATGAGAAAAATTTAATAAACAATAAAACAAATTTTATTGGAGCTCCTACAAAAGTTTCACCAATTTATTTGAATGGAGATAATTTTGTTGATTTGGTTATTTTTGGACATCAAGATGAATCTTCACCAAAAAATAGAATTGAACCAATTACAGTTTGTTTAAGTGATGGCAAAGGCGGATATGATTTAACTGAATTAGTTTTACAACCTACTTTACCAAATGAAGCAGTTGTTTATGAACATGGTTCTGTCGAGGATTTAAATGGGGATAAAATACCTGATCTTTTAATAATGGCGAATCCTAGAGTTTATGTTTTTTGGGGAATGTCTTCTTTCCCTTATTTCACCAATAAAGATTTTATAGTCTCGCAAAGGAATGATTTTCCATTTTATTGTAAAATAAAAGACATTAATAAGGATGGTATAAATGATGCAATGATTGGAACCAATATTGAAAACCAAATTTTTATAAATGACGGAAAGGGAACTGTCTTGACCAATAAAATAACTGTTCCATATGTAACTCAAGGGAATGTTTTTGACTATATAGTGGATGATATAAATGGTGATGGACTAAATGATTTTATCAACATAAGTACAACAAACCATCTAGAATGGGCAATAGATGCTTACATACAACAGAAAGATGGCTCATTTATCAGAGATGTTAGTTGGATAGAAAATATATCGGGTGTAAAAAGAGGCAATTATCGAAATAAACTTATTTATTATGATTTTGATGGTGATGGAAAAAAAGATATTACCTATTCAGATACGGGAATGGACCCTTACACAAGTCCAACCAATGAAATTAAAAATAAAACCGTTTTTATAAGAACTGGCAACAAATTCGTAGAGAAAGATTTCTTTCAATATGACCCTTATGCTAAAAGTTTAAAAGTGAAATATTTTAAATAGGCTGAAAGTGTGTAACCACAGTGTAACGGCAATAAAAAAGCCCCTAACTCATTGAAAGTTAAGGGCTTTTGCGGACCGGACGGGACTCGAACCCGCGACCTCCGCCGTGACAGGGCGGCATTCTAACCAACTGAACTACCGATCCTTGGTTCGTGGATAAATCCACTAATAAGGGCTGCAAAGATAAGGGGAAACTGCTTTTTTAAACAAATCTTTTATTAAAAAAGCTTTATTATTTTTACATCCCAATAGAAGCTTATGCCAGAATACCCAAATCGACAGTTTTTAGATTTTGAACAACCTATTAAAGAGCTGTACGAACAAATAGATGCCACTAAAAAATTAGCAGAAAAAAATCCTAAAATAAATTTATCTGCCACTATAAATCAATTAGAGCAATCTATTATTGATAAGCGTAAAGCAATCACAGCAAGCCTTTCACCATGGCAGCGTGTTCAACTAAGTAGACATCCCGACCGTCCTTATACCTTGAAGTACATTCAAAATATGTGCGATAAATTTGTTGAATTACATGGCGATCGCAATGTAAAAGATGACAAAGCCATGATAGGTGGATTCGCGGAATTGGATGGTCATACCGTTATAATGATTGGCCAGCAAAAGGGCAGCAACACCAAGGCCCGCCAAATGAGGAACTTTGGAATGGCCAACCCTGAAGGCTACAGAAAAGCCCTTAGACTCATGAAATTGGCTGAAAAGTTCAATAAACCGGTAGTTTGTTTAATAGATACTCCAGGTGCCTTCCCAGGCCTAGAAGCCGAGGAAAGAGGACAAGGAGAGGCCATTGCCCGTAATATTTATGAAATGGTGCGTTTACAAGTGCCTATTATTATATGTATCATAGGAGAAGGTGCCAGTGGGGGTGCTTTAGGCATTGGGGTGGGTGATAAAACCTTAATGATGGAAAACACTTGGTACACCGTAATTTCTCCAGAAAGCTGTAGTTCTATATTATGGCGTAGCTGGGATAAAAAAGAAATTGCTGCCGAGCAGTTAAAACTTACAGCCGATGATATGAAAGGCTTTGGTTTAATTGTACCGCCGATGATATGAAAGGTTTTGGTTTAATTGATGAAATTGTACCAGAGCCTGTAGGTGGAGCACACTGGTCTTATACAGAAGCGGCTGCTATATTAAAAGAAAAAATTATTGCTGCACTTGCATCGGTGAAAGACATAGCACCTGCAAAGCGTGTGGAAAATAGAATTGAGAAATACAGTAAAATGGGTTTCTGGGAAGAAGCATAATATAATTTAATATCTTTAGCCCATGTTAAGACAAACCCTTAAAGGAACAGGTGTTGCTTTAGTAACGCCTTTTAAAAAAGACAAATCTATTGACTTCGCAGCCCTTGAAAATTTAATTGATATTCAAATTGCTGGAGGCTTGGATTATTTAGTAACCCTAGGTACAACAGGGGAGTCGGTTGTTTTATCTGACCAAGAAAAAATTGAAGTGTTTAATTGCACGGTGAATAAAGTAAATGGTCGCGTGCCTATTGTTATTGGTATTGGTGGAAATGATACAGCAGCAGTAATAAAATCGTTTAGCAAATTTGATTTAACAAAAGTAGTTGCCATTTTAAGTGTAACGCCTTATTATAATAAACCATCACAAGAAGGTTTATTCCAACATTATGTTGCATTAGCCGACGCTGCACCTAAACCAATTTTATTATACAATGTACCAGGACGCACTGGAAAAAATATGTCTGCAGCTACAACGCTTCGTTTAGCATCGCATCCCAATATTGCAGGTATAAAAGAAGCAGGGCCTGAGATGGCTCAAATGATTGATATTTTAAAAGACCGCCCTTCCGATTTTTTAGTAGTAAGTGGTGATGATGAAATTGTGATGGCGCAAATGGCCTGTGGTTGTGATGGTGTTATAAGTGTGGCTGCCAATGCATTTCCAAAACCTTTTTCTGATATGATTCGTTTTGCGATGGCAGGCGACTTCTCTATGGCTAAAAGAGTGAACGATTTATTAGTAGAAGGGTATACTTATATGTATGAAGAAAATAATCCTTCAGGAATTAAAGCCTTTATGTTTGAGCAAGGATTAATTGAAAATGAATTCCGTTTACCCTTGGTGCCAGTGTCTGCGCCACTGCAAGCAAAAATTCATAATTATTTGCAGCGTTATATCAGCCAATAAATTTTATTTAATCTAACTAGGGTAATCTTAGTAGGGAGTTCTTAATTAAGTTTTTTCTTAATGGCTTGTAGTTTCATTAAAGCCTCTACTGGTGTGAGATTATTTATATCCATCTCATCTAATTCTTTTCTAATAGACTCAAAAGTTTCTGTATGTGCATCAAATATAGATAACTGAAATTTTGTATCATCCGTTTGCTTAGAAGGAGTAGCTAAATTTTGACTTCCCTTATTTTTTAATTCCATTTCTTTTAAAATTTCATTGGCCCTACTTACTAAAATATTGGGCATGCCCGCCATCTTCGCTACATGAATACCAAAACTATGCGTGCTGCCTCCTTTGGTGAGTTTGCGTAAGAAAATAATTTTATTACCTACTTCTTTATGACTCACATGATAATTATGCACGGTAGAAAGTTGCGCTTCTAAATCGTTCAACTCATGATAATGCGTTGCAAATAATGTTTTAGGCTTTTGTTTAGACTGATGCAAGAACTCCACAATACTCCAAGCAATGGAAATACCATCATAGGTAGAAGTACCTCTTCCAATTTCATCAAGTAGTATTAAACTACGCACACTAATATTATTTAAAATGCTAGCGGTTTCAAGCATCTCCACCATAAAAGTGGACTCTCCTGCGTTCAAGTTATCATTCGCACCTACGCGTGTAAATATTTTATCGGTAAGTGGAATGGAAGCTGCTGTGGCTGGCACATAAGATCCCATATGTGCCATTAAAGTAATTAAGGCAGTTTGTCTTAACACTGCACTTTTACCACTCATATTGGGTCCCGTTAAAATAATAATTTGTTGGCTGGCTGGGTCTAAGAAAACATCATTGGGAATATAGTCTTGGTCAATAGCCAATGTTTTTTCAATCACGGGATGCCTTCCTGCTGTAATATTTAAAATAGAGTCCTCTGTTAAACTAGGTTTACAATATTTATTTTCTTTCGCAATTTGTGCAAAGCACAATAAACAATCCAAGGTGCCTATTAATTGTCCATTGTTTTGAATAGCATTCATTTCAATAAAGACCTGATCAAGTAAATCATTATACATTTCTTGCTCAAGACTTAAAATTTTATCTTCAGCGCCCAATATTTTTTCTTCGTATATTTTTAATTCAGGGGTAATATATCTTTCTGCAGTGGTTAGGGTTTGTTTGCGTATCCACTCAGCGGGTACTTTGTTTTTATGCACATGGGTTACTTCTAAATAATAACCATACACATTATTATAGCCAATTTTTAAAGAAGAAATACCCGTAATCTCTGCTTCCTTATTTTGTATCTGTGTTAAGAAGTCTTTACCTCCGCTGGATATATTTCTGAGTTCATCTAAATTGGTAGAAACGCCTTCTTTAATAAAACCTCCTTTCACAGTAGTTGCTGGGGGTTGTTCTAATAATGTATTTAGAATGGCTTTTTTGCTTTTATCACAAACGGATATCTCTTTTCCTATTTCTTGTAAAAAACTATTTGTAGAATTTGAAACTTGTTCTTTAATTGTAGTCACCGCCTCTAATGATTTTGCTAACTGCATTAATTCACGGGGCTGAATTTTTCTAGTCGATAACTTGCTAGCTAGCCTTTCTAAGTCACCACAAGATTCTATCAGTTCTCTTAATTCACTAGCGCCTGTGCTATCTTCTAATAAACTTCCAACAGCGTCCAAACGCTTATTAATTTGCGTAATAGATTGTAGTGGAAATACCAGCCATCTTTTTAATAACCTTGCACCCATAGGGCTCTTGGTGGCATCCATAATTTCAAGTAGACCTTTTCTGTCTGCGCCATTGCCAATTAATTCTAAATTGCGAATGGTAAATTTATCCATCCACAAAATTTCCTCACGCACAATACTTTTAATAGTATGAATATGTTGAAGGTGGGGATGTTCGGTTTCTTTTAAATAATGCAGTATAGCACC
>JBEGKS010000040.1:0-8173 GCA_041183945.1 Bacteroidota bacterium
ATTCTTGCACTTCTTTTAATATGGTATTGTTCAAGTTCAAAGATTCTAATTGGTGTTGTGCATAAAAACTTTCCTCCACATTATGTCCCCAAACTCTTTCTCCTTCAAACTTTTCCATACCTGCTACAATTCTAAGTAGGGTAGATTTGCCTTTACCATTTGCGCCAATTAAGGCAATTTTATCACCTCTTTCAATTTCTGCAAAGGCATTGTCTAAGATTTGAACATTCGGAAAAGCCTTGCCAACCCCTTTTAAGTCTACTAATACCTTGCCTGGTGTTTTATCTACTGCAAAGTTTATTCTAATATTAGGCCTCTCAATTTTAACATCTTCAATCACATCTAATTTATCCAATCGCTTTTGAATAGACTGGGCCTGTGCTGCTTTAGAAGCCTTGGCTTTAAACCTTTCAATAAACTTTTCTTGTTGCTTGATATAATCTTGTTGGTTCTCAAAGGCACGTTGTTGTATTTCTACTCTTTGTTCTTTTTCAATTTCATAATGCTCGTAGTCGCCGGTATAAAAATGCAATTGTTGTTGGTATACTTCGACAATCTTATTCTCTCTAACCATTCAATACTCGGTAAGTCTAAGTGGTTAGTAGGCTCATCTAATAATAATACATCGGGTTGTTGTAAAATCATTTTAGCAAGCAGTACACGCATTCTCCATCCTCCACTAAATTCTTTGTAGGGGCGAGATAAATCCTTAATCGCAAATCCTAGTCCATGTAAAACCTCTTCAGCTTTATGGTTAATATTATAACCATCTAATAAATCTATCTCGTGTAAAGCGTCGGTGTATTTAATAAGTAAATCGTTGTCCTCTGAATTGGCTTCTAATTCTTTGCCTAGTTGTTCTATTTCCTTTTCAAGTTCGCGCACTCTTTCAAAAGCGCCTAAGGCTACTTCTGTAATAGATTCGTTGGTATCAAAACTTAATAAGTCCTGGTGTAAATAGCCAATAGTGGTATCTCTTCCTTTTTCAACGGTTCCTTTGCTAGGGGTAAGTTGTCCTACCAATATTTTCAATAAAGTAGACTTTCCTGTTCCATTATAGCCAATTAAACCAATGCGCTCACCTGGTTGGATGGACCAATTCGCCTCACTCACAATGACTCTTGCCCCAAACTCAAATGTTACATTCTGTAATCCTATTAGCATATTTTTCAATTCAGACCGCAAAGTTAGCAAGTTGGACAATCTAATTATGCATAAATTTGGAAAAAGATTTTATGAAGCCCTATTTCTTTATCCTTTTTGCCTTTTTAGTAATGGCTTGCGCTAGTCCTGAAGAACCTGCTATCAATAAGGAGCTATGGGACTATAGCCCTGAAAATAACCAGGTAAATTTTGATAAGGCCTGTATGCCAATATTAAATAATTATCAAGAATTATTAAAAGGGGTAGCGGCTGAGGACACGGCTACTATTTTTAATGCAGCAAAAACCTTAATTCAATTAACCGATTCTTTTCCTGCAGCCGCTATTACATTTAAGGATAGTTTAGTGCATGATCAGGCCAAGCAATCTATGAATAATATGAATGCTGAATTACAAGGTTTGTTGGCTGAACAAAGTTTACCTGCTATTTATATTGCCACACATATGGTATCTATTCAATTTTTGAATTTATTAGCCAATGTTGGATTTAAAGAAAAGAATATTTACATTTTCAATGTGCAGGATGAAAAACTAGAAGATGGACTTATTTGGTTTGGTTGGAATAAAACAAGTAATGATCCTTATCATTCCAATAAAAAAGATGAAATAACCGCACAGCAGTTCTTGCAAGAAAAATTCTAAGGACTTGGTTTTTTCAGTTCAAAAATTATCATTGCATTTACACTTAAAGTAGAAGTAATATATATTTCTTGTCTACTCGTGCCATCTTTTACCACCATGAGTGCAGTGTTTGGAGGAACCGTACCTAAATTATGGGCGACAATAATAATTTCATGACGATTATTCTCTTTGTTAAAATTCACATCAATATGAGTGGCCTTATAGCTTAGCCTTTTATTTTCAAGTACTAAAACTTTATTATCAAAAATCATAATAGTGTCATTGTCAATGGTACCATTGTCATATAAGTCAATACTAATAGTAGGACTATTGACCGTTACTTGTTTTACTAATTTATTTTCTCTACCCACTAAAACCCAGGGCAGTATTTGACCAGAAGACTTTGTGGCGTTGGTATTTGCATTAGCACTCGTTTCGTTAACAGTAGTTGCTTTAGTATTCTCTGGTAAAGTATTCACATCTGTACTAGCTGGAGCAGCAGTTGTTTGAACAGAAGAAGCTTGGTTCGTAGAACTTTGAATAGAAGAATTTTGAATTGAATTTGTTTGAATAGTATTGGACTTCGTTGTAGTGTTCTGTGTTTTGTTTCTTTGATTTGTTTTAGCGAGTACTTCTTTAACGACTGTTGGTTGTTTAAGAGAGCTTGGTTTAATTTCTTTTTCAATAATTTTTAAAGCACTATTTTTAGGAACTGCTGTTTTTGCATTAAACTCTTTTACAATGGGGCCTTCTTTTTCTAAATAGACTTTACCTCCACCACAATCTTTTCCAGAAATTTCGTTAGTAGCTGTATAAGTACCTTCTAGAATTTCATAACCCCTCAAATTTCGGTAGCTTAGAAAATTGTTCATCAAACAGGCTTCAAAATTGCCCACCAATTTCTTTTTGTCAAAACGGGTTTCTGTAATACTTACCAACTGTGTATTCTCAGAATGTGTTCCTGTAGCCAAGGCATTGGCTGTAAAATTATTTGAAATTTTGGAGTAGGTTTTTGCAGTAAGGCTATGGTCTGGATTTTCTTTAATGACTATTTCATAGGTAACTATTTTACCATCGAGCTCAGTACTGGGTGTAAAATAGCCTCTCCATTTCCCAGTTAGGTCTTGGCCCATAACGAGGGTGGGTATGCAAAAAGCGAGTAATAAATAAACTAGGCTGCGCATATTACAAAGCTATGTATAAAATATGAACCGCATTTGTTACCTTTGCGAACATATATTATAGATAAAAAACATGGTTCAAATTCAATTTCCAGACGGTGCAGTTCGTTCCTACGAAAAGGGGATTACTGCTTTAGGTATTGCTAAGTCAATTAGTGAAGGATTGGCAAAGAAAGTATTAGCGGCTTCGGTAAACGGGGAAGTATATGATGCCACGCGTCCAATCAATGCGGACGCAGCCTTAAAATTATTAACCTGGGACGATGCCGATGGTAAAAATACATTCTGGCATTCTTCTGCGCACTTACTAGCGGAAGCGGTGGAAATGCAATTTCCTGGTGCAAAATTTTGGGTAGGACCCGCCCTTGAAAAAGGATTTTATTATGATGTTGATTTAGGAGATAAAACCATTAAGGATGAAGATGTTTTATTGCTTGAAAAAAAGATGAATGATTTAGCCAAGCAAGCCAACGCCTTCATTCGTAAAGAAATGTCAAAGGCAGAAGCGACCGCTTATTTCACAGAAAAGAAAGATGAATACAAATTAGATTTATTATCGGGCTTAGAGGATGGTAGCATTACTTTTTATTCACAAGGTGCCTTTACCGATTTATGTCGTGGGCCACATATTCCGAATACTAGTTTTATTAAGGCTATCAAAATTACCAATATCGCAGGGGCGTTTTGGAAAGGCGATGAAAAAAATAAAATGTTGACAAGGGTGTATGGAATTACTTTCCCGAATCAAAAAGAATTGGATGAATATTTATTGCTTTTAGAAGAAGCGAAAAAAAGAGATCACCGTAAACTAGGAAAAGAATTAGGCATTTATACCATGGATGATGATGTAGGGCCGGGCCTTCCTTTATGGATGCCAAACGGAACTATTATTATTGAAGAGTTAGAAAATTTAGCCAAACAAACAGAAGAGGATGCAGGCTACAAGCGAGTAGTGACGCCACATATAGCCAAAGAGAGTATGTATATTAAGAGTGGTCACCTGCCTTATTATCAAGATAGTATGTTCCCTCCCATGGAATTAGACGGGACAAAATATTATTTAAAAGCAATGAACTGTCCGCATCATCATAAAATTTTTGATGCAGAACCAAAGAGTTATAAAGACATGCCACTTCGTTTAGCGGAGTACGGCACTTGTTATAGATATGAGCAAAGCGGAGAATTATTTGGCTTAATGCGTGTGCGTTGTTTACACATGAATGATGCGCATATTTATTGTACTAAAGAACAATTTGCACAAGAGTTCAGAGCGGTGAATGAAATGTATTTAAAGTATTTCAAAATTTTTGGTATTGATAAATACGTAATGCGTTTAAGTTTACATGATCCCAAAAAATTAGGACAGAAATATATTAACGAACCTGAACTTTGGCTAGAAACGGAAGCCATGGTGCGCGCCGTATTAATTGAAACAGGAACCCCTTTTGTTGAAGTGCAAGATGAGGGTGCTTTTTACGGACCAAAAATTGATGTGCAAATTTGGAGTATCATTGGAAGAGAGTTTACACTAGCTACTAACCAAGTCGATTTTGCACAAGGCAAAAGATTCAATTTAAATTTCACCAATAAAGACAACGAGCCTGAAACGCCTTTAATTATTCATCGAGCTCCTTTAGGAACCCACGAGCGTTTTATTGGATTTTTATTAGAACATTATGCTGGTAAGTTTCCAGTTTGGTTAGCACCATTACAAGTGAAAATTTTACCTATTAGTGATAAGTTCATGCCCTATGCGCAGGAGGTATTCGCTCAATTTAAAAAAGCAGGGGTAAGGGTAGATATTGATGACAGAAATGAAAAGATTGGAAAGAAAATTAGAGATACTGAAATCATGAAAGTGCCTTATATGCTGGTGATTGGCGAGAAAGAAGTGGCAGAGAATAAATTATCGGTAAGACGTCAAGGAAAAGGCGATTTGGGTATGCTAGACAAGGATTTATTCCTAAATCAGGTGCTAGAAGAAATCAAAGAAAGATTAGCGCCTATATCATAACAAAGACTATCTTTACAAAACTTAATAAACGTTTAATTACTTAATGGCATTACCGAACAGAGGACCCAGATTTAACCCAAGGTTTCAAAGACAACAAGAACCAGAGCATCGAATTAATGATCGCATTCGAGTACCACAAATCAGATTGGTAGGAGACAACATTACAGTGGGTGTGTACAACACTCAAGATGCCTTGAAAATAGCTGCAGACCAAGGTTTGGACCTAGTGGAGATTTCTCCAACAGCCGATCCCCCAGTATGTAAAGTCATTGATTATAAGAAGTTCCTTTACGAGAAAAAGCGTAAGGAAAAAGAGATGAAGGCGAACTCTAAACAATCTGAGATTAAAGAGATTCGTTTTACCCCAGGAACTGATGACCACGATTTCGACTTCAAAGCAAAACACGCAGAGAAATTTTTACAAGACGGCAATAAGGTGAAAGCCTATGTTCAATTTAAAGGTCGTGCGATTATGTTCCAGGATAGAGGTCAACTACTTTTATTGAAATTTGCAGAGCGTTTAGCCGAGGCAGGAACTTTAGAAAGTATGCCTAAATTAGAGGGAAAGAGAATGTTTGCTATTTTCCAACCTAAAGCAGGTGGGAAAAAGAAGCCTACGTCTTAATTAATTTTCGAGTTCGGTTTAAGTTAAACCATTGATTTTCAACCTATTTATACAATGAGTCATCCCAATACATGGAATGGCTCATTTTTTTTGCCATCTCGCTATTTGCGCGTACCTTCGCCATCCATTTCCCACAAGGCTCAACAAGTGCACTGCCTGAGCAGCGCCGCCAGTAGGGAGTAATCGTAAAGATTATATAATGCCAAAAGTTAAAACTAACTCGAGCGCGAAAAAGCGTTTCAAAGTTACTGGAACCGGTGAAATCACCTTCCAAAAAGCCTTCAAAAGACACATTCTTACCAAAAAATCTACAAAGCGCAAAAGAGCGATGAGAAAAAAAGGACTTGTTGGGTCAACTAACAAAGACTTTGTTCTTCGTTTATTAAGACTTAAAGGATAAATTTAAAAGATAGTCAAACACTTAACCAAGTAAGGTTTATTTAAACAAAATTTAATTCACCGGATCCGATCATCAACTTGATAAACAGGATTCAA
Source organism: Bacteroidota bacterium (assembly GCA_041183945.1). Lineage (GTDB taxonomy): Bacteria > Bacteroidota > Bacteroidia > Chitinophagales > Chitinophagaceae > Sediminibacterium. Next base: position 6,100 of record JBEGKS010000040.1, read on the forward strand.
AAAAAATATTAATTATGCCACGTTCAAAAAATGCCGTTGCATCTAGAGCAAGAAGAAAAAAGATATTCGAACAAGCGAAAGGTTTTTATGGTAAGCGTAAAAACGTTTATACCGTTGCCAAAAACGTATTAGAGAAAGGTTTAACTTATGCTTATGTAGGTCGTAAGTTGAAAAAGCGTGAGTACCGTACTTTATGGATTGCGCGTATTAATGCAGCAGTGCGTGAAGAAGGTCTTACTTACAGTCAATTCATTAACCTTTTAGCAAAGAAAGGATCTGATTTAAACCGTAAGGTTTTAGCAGACTTAGCAATGAACGAGCCAGCAAGCTTCAAAGCCTTGGTTCAATCGGTGAAGTAGATTGGCTAATTTCTCGCCTTTTATAAAATATAAAGGCTCGAAATTTTCCCTCTTATGATTTTTAAATTCCCCCCGACTACTCGGGGGGAATTTGTTTTTAGGAGGTCTCCGCTTTTATAAAATAGGTAGGGTAGTTTCCGCCCTAAACTCCCGCCCAAAATTTCCGTCCTGAATATCCGTTCAAAGAACTATTTTTGTTCTCTAAAAATAACAAGCTAACCCTGTTTAAAAATGAACAATACCTACACCTCGTTGGTTAATCAAACCTTTCATTTTCCCCAAGAAGGTTTTGAAGTGGATGATAACGGTTATTTAGAATTTAATGGATTGGATTTAAAAGCCATCATTGAAAAACATGGCACTCCCTTAAAGTTAACTTATTTGCCAAAAATTGGCATGCAAATTAAAAAAGCAAAGCAAATGTTTGCAGCTGCTTTTAAGAAGCATAAATACGAAGGAGACTATTTTTATTGTTATTGCACCAAGAGTTCTCACTTTTCATTTATTGTAGAAGAAGCATTAGGGCATAATGTACATTTAGAAACTTCTTTTGCTTACGATATTGACATCATTAACCAATTGTATAAGCGCAGAAAAATTAATAAAGAAATTTTCATTATCTGCAATGGCTATAAGCAGAAGTTATACATGAGTAGAATTTCAAAATTAATTAATACAGGTTTCAAGAATGTAATTCCTGTTTTAGATAATAAAGAAGAATTACAATTTTATAAGCGTAATACTAAAGAACCATTTAAATTAGGTATTAGAGTAGCCTCTGAAGAAGAGCCTAGTTTTCCTTTCTACACATCACGCTTAGGCATTAGGGCCAAGGATATTCTAGAGTTTTATGTAGATGAGATTGAGGGCTATGAGGACAAATTCCAACTAAAAATGCTACATATCTTTTTAAATAAAGGTATTAAGGACGATATCTATTATTGGTCTGAATTAAACAAGATCATCAACTTGTATTGTCAACTTAAAAAAATCTGCCCTGAATTAGATTCTATTAATATTGGTGGCGGTTTCCCTATTAAGCATTCTCTAGGTTTTGAATATGATTATCAATTCATGATTAATGAGATTGTTTCGAATATTAAGAAGGCTTGTAAGAAGGCAAGAGTGCCTATGCCTAATATTTATACCGAGTTTGGAAGCTTTACAGTGGGTGAGAGCATGGCACATATCTACAAAGTACTTGCAGAAAAGAAACAAAACGATAGAGAGTGCTGGTATATGATTGATTCTTCTTTTATTACAACTTTACCAGATACCTGGGGTATTGGTGAAAAGTTCTTGATGCTTCCGGTGAATAAATGGGAGAACGATTACCAGCGTGTAGTGCTAGGAGGACTTACCTGCGATAGTCATGATTATTATGACTCAGAAGAACATATCAATGAAGTATTCTTACCTAAATTGAAAAATGATTTATTAGAAGACAAGACCGAGGAGAATAATGAACCTTTATATGTAGGATTTTTCCATACAGGCGCTTATCAGGATCAAATTAGTGGCTATGGTGGTATTAAGCACTGCTTGATTCCATCTCCAAAGCATGTGATTGTAGAAAAAGATGCGAAAACAGGAAAGCTAGTGGATTGGGTGTATGCAAAGGAGCAAACCGCACAATCTATGTTGAAGATTTTGGGTTATTTGAGATAATATCTAAAGGATTAGAAAATAAATACAAAAGCCTCCCTTTAATGGAG
>JBEGKS010000041.1:0-12724 GCA_041183945.1 Bacteroidota bacterium
CCTCACGGAAGATTCAAATAAAAAATAAATTGACATGGCTATATTAAGTTTTCAAAAACCAGACAAAATTGTTTTACAAAAAGCAAATGACTTTGAAGGACAATTCGAATTCCGTCCATTAGAGCCAGGTTTTGGTCTTACATTAGGAAACGCTTTAAGAAGAGTTTTATTAAGCTCTTTAGAAGGTTTTGCTATTGTGGGTATTAAAATTGAAGGGGTAGATCACGAGTTTGCCACTTTAAAAGGTATCACAGAAGACGTTACTGAATTAATCTTAAACTTAAAGCAAGTTCGTTTTAAGCGTAAGGCCGATCAAGATGTTTCTTCTGAAAAAATTACTTTATCTATTAAAGGTAGCAGCGAATTTAATGCTGGTCATATTGGGGATGCTTCTCAGCAGTTTCAAGTAATGAACCCTGAATTAGTTATTTGCACAATGGACGCTACTTCTAAATTAGAAATAGAAGTAACTATTAGCAAAGGACGTGGTTACATTCCTGCAGAAGAGAATAAATTAAAAGAAATGCCATTTGGCTATATCGCTATCGATTCAATTCACACACCTATCAAAAACGTTAAATACGCTATTGAGAACTACCGTGTTGAACAAAGAACAGATTACGAGAAATTAATTTTAGACGTAGCTACAGATGGTACTATTCATCCTGAAGATGCGGTAAAACAAGCTTCTAGAATTTTAATTCAACATTTGATGATCATCACAGATGAGAACATCACTTTTGACAATAAAGAAGATAAGAAAGAAGATGTAGTGGATGAGCAAGTATTGCAATTAAGAAAAGTATTAAAAACTCCATTAGAGGATTTAGACCTTTCTGTTCGTGCATTCAATTGCTTGAAAGCTGCTAAAATTAATAGCTTAAGTGAGCTTGTTCAATATGAGCAAGAAGACTTAATGAAATTTAGAAACTTTGGTCAAAAGTCTTTATCTGAAATCGAGCAAGTATTAATCGAAAGAGGATTGAGCTTTGGAATGGACCTTGGTAAATTAGGATTAGACAAATTAGATTTACAATAGTCGAAACACTAAAAGTAAATCACTATTTATAACGAGCGAAAGCTCAAACCTTACAATTCCTGACACGGTGTAAGGATAAAACTTAAAAGTCATGCGTCACGGAGACAAACAAAACAACCTTGGTAGAAAAAAAGCACATAGAGATGCTTTATTAATGAATTTAGCTTGTCAAGTAATTACGCACAAGCGTATTGTTACTACATTAGCTAAAGCAAAAGCTTTAAGAACTTATGTAGAGCCATTAATTACCAAAACAAAGAAAACTGCTACTAAAGAAGAAATTAGCCATAACCACAGAGTGGTGTTTAGCTATTTGAACGACAAAGCTGCTGTTAAAGAATTATTTACAGTGGTAGCACCAAAAATTGCTGCTCGTCCAGGTGGTTATACGCGTATCATTAAATTAGGCATTCGTCCAGGTGACAATGCTGAAAAAGCAATGATCGAGTTAGTTGATTTTAACGATGTATACGGTAATTCAATAGCTACGGCTGCTGAACCTGCTAAGAAAACACGTCGTAGTAAATCAACAGCGACTGCTACTAAAAAAGCTCCAGCAAAAGCGAAAGCGGAAGCTGCAGCTGAAGAAGCTACTGAAACTGCAACAGATTCACCTGAAACTGCTGCTGAATAATGATTTTAGTGAATTAACATATAAGGCAAGACTAACCGTCTTGCCTTTTTTTTGCCATTTTTTCGTCATTTCTTTTAATTCGGACAGATTGTTTAAAAGTTATTATGGAAAAGTAAAAAATAGTTTCTTTTTTTGCATAACCAATATAAGTACCCAATGAGCGCACAACCAGCAATTTTAGTTCTAGCCGATGGCCATGTATTTCACGGACAAGCCTTTGGTAAAATTGGCACTACCACCGGTGAAATATGTTTTAATACGGGTATGACAGGTTATCAAGAGGTATTTACCGATCCTAGTTATACAGGTCAAATAATTATCATGAATAATGTACACGTAGGTAACTATGGTGTAAGAAAAACCGATGTAGAAAGTAAGTCTGTAAAAATTCATGGTTTAATTGGACGCAACTTAGAAGAAAAATATAGCCGCCAATTAGCCGATGGTAATTTGAATGAATACTTAATTGAAAATAATATTGTTTCTATAGAAGGTCTAGATACGAGAGCCTTGGTGATTCATGTGCGCAATTCAGGTGCCATGAACTGTATTATTTCTTCAGACAATTTAGATGTGGATGCTTTAAAAGCACAACTCGCGAAAGTACCTAGCATGGATGGATTAGAATTAGCCAGCACAGTGAGTACTAAAGAAATATATGAATTAGGGGATACTAGTTCAAAAATAAAAGTATCGGTTTTAGATTTTGGTGTGAAGCAGCATATTTTACAATGCTTAGTAGATAGAGGAGCGCATGTAAGAGTGCATCCGGCAAAAACCGATTTTGCTACTTTAAAAGCGTTTAATCCAACAGGTTATTTTTTATCTAATGGTCCTGGAGACCCCGCCCCAATGGATTATGCCATTAAAACCATCAAAGAAGTATTAAAAGAAAAGAAGCCGGTATTTGGAATTTGTCTAGGACATCAATTACTTGCTTTAGCCAATGATATTCCTACTTTTAAAATGCACCATGGTCACCGTGGATTAAACCATCCAGTTAAAAATGTAATCACAGGCTTATGTGAAATTACGACACAGAACCATGGTTTTGGTGTAGATCCTGATGCAGTGCGTAAACATCCCAATGTAATTGTATCTCATGTGAATTTGAATGACGACTCTATTGAAGGTATTAAATTAAAAGACCGTCCTGCTTTCAGTGTACAATACCATCCTGAAGCAACACCGGGTCCGCACGATAGCAGATACTTATTCGATGATTTCGTATCTTTAATGAAGGCTAACTAATATACTATTACAATATCAAAACCATGCTTAATATAACCATCATCAACGGGCCTAATTTAAATTTATTGGGCAAGCGTGAACCAGGTATGTATGGTAATGAAAGTTTTGATGATTGTTTAATGCAATTAAAAGAAGCTTTTCCTCAAGTCAATTTCACTTATTTTCAATCTAATGTAGAAGGAGAGATTGTGAATGCTATTCAACAATATGGGTTTAACCAAGATGGGATGATATTAAACCCTGCTGCCTATACACATACATCCATTGCCATTGGCGATGCAGTGGCCGCCATTAAAACACCGGTGATAGAAGTACATATTAGTAATGTACATGCTAGAGAGGATTTTAGAAAAATATCTCATGTTTCTGCTAAATCGGTAGGTTCAATCGTAGGCCTAGGTTTAAAAGGCTATGCACTTGCTACTGAATGGTTTATAGCCAAGGCAGGCGCTATTCAATAAGTTTTCTTACTTTTATTGGGTGGTAGTATACTATTGCATACAAAAAACAATTTATGCCCCCAAGTACAATTAATTATCAGAAAAAACTTTGGTGGCTTATTGGGATTTCGGTCCTTGCTAAAATATTCATTTCTTTTTTTCTTGAATTAGGCAATGACGAGGTCTATTATTATACCTATGCTTTGCAACCCGATTGGAATCATTTCGACCATCCGCCCATGGTGGGTTGGCTTATACGAATTTTTAGTTTAAACTTACATTGGTTATCTACTTTTAGTATGCGCTTGGGTAGTATTGTATGCGCTGCAGTTTCTACCATTGTTATTTTTGAATCTGGTACTTTATTGAAAAATGAAAAAGCAGGTTGGATAGCTGCTTTATTATATACTTTATCTATTTACACAAGTATTATTGCTGGTTTATTTATTATGCCCGATAGTCCGCAACTTTTATTTTTTACTTTAAGTATTTATGTGATGTTGAATTGGGTATTGAAGCCACATATATTTACTTTATTTGGATGGATTTTATTAGGCTTATTTATTGGGCTAGCCACTTTAAGTAAAATTCATGGGCTATACTTATGGGTGGGGTTTGGCTTATTTATTATTTTCAATCAAGTAGATAATTTAAAAGAAAAGAATGGCTATATCGCCATACTAGTTACTTTGTTGTGCATTCTGCCCATTGTGTATTGGAACTACCAAAACGATTTTATCACCTACCGCTTTCACTCTAAAAGAGTTATGCATACAGGTATTTCATTTTCCAATTTTTTCACACAGGTGGGAGGGGAGTTCTTTTATCAAAATCCTTTAGTGTATATAGCTATAATTATTGCTTTATTGCGTATTAGTAAAGTAAAATTTCAAGCAAAATCTGCCAAGGCTATTAATTTATTACTTTGGTTAAGTCTTCCTTTAATATTGGTTAAGTCTTCCTTTAATATGTATTTTTTGGGCGGTCTCTTTATTCAACGCCACACTGCCTCATTGGACTGGGCCTGCCTTTATTCCCCTATTTTTAATAGCAGGTGTGTACTGGGCTTCTTATTCTAGGAAGTTTATCCCGGTACTGCTAAAATTTGCCATTGGATTTATGATTTTTCTTGTGCTGGGTTTTGTAGTTCTTGTAAAATTCTATCCAAAGCAACTAGGTTCAGAGAAATTAGAAAATTTAGGGGAGTATAATCCTATTAATGATGTTTCTGGTTGGGCTTATTTTAGCGAAACATTCAAGGGTATTGTAGAAAAGGATCAAGCAACAAATAGAATGTCTAAGCAGACGCCCATTGTAGTGCATAAATGGTTTCCAGCAGGGCATTTGTTATTTTATACAGCACCGCTAGTGAATACAAGGGTAATTGCCATAGGCGCACTTGAAGATGTACATAAATTTGCCTGGTTGAATGAAAGCCAAGAAGCGCTTACAATAGGGGAAGATGCTTATTGTATTGTGCCTTCTAATTTGCCTGCCAATCCTATAGCATTATACGGCGCTTATTTCACCAGCATTGAAAAGCCCGATACCATACCCTATATTACCAAGGGGGTCTTGCTAAGAAATTTCTATGTATACAGGTTAAAAGGAGCAAAGCTTATTCCAGCTAGTATATTAAAGCCTAAAAAAGAAGGGTTAAGTTTAAATAAATAAAGGGGTGGTCTAAATAAATGATAAGTCTAAATAAAGGAGCCTAGAAAAGATTATCAAAATCTTTACGATAAGAAATACTCAAACCTTGTCTATTTCTTCTACCCAAATTACTTATGGCAGACTCATAGACAACGGAACTGTGGCAGGTATGAACGCGACTTCTTCTTCCATTAGCTTTAACCGGTCTTCCAATGAAGAAATCTCCTTATCCTTGACTTGGCACATTTCCTTGTTTTGAGCAATAACAGCATCTTTCTCTTCCAAAATGGCTTCGGAATTCTCTAACTGTTTAAGTTCACTCTTTGTCTATCTATCTTATTGGCATTTATGGCTAGGCCAGTTCCAGATGGGTCAATTAAATTGGCACTATTGTACACTGAAGACCCAATATCAAATCTCAAACTTTTATCTCCAGTTACTTTGTCTAAAATATTGGTAACCGATTTATTAATTTCCTTAGTGAGTAAATTAGAAATAGTATTAATACCAATGGTGGTTACCGTATAAGCATTGCTATTATTGCTATTACTAAAGCTAACAGGGGCAAAGGAATTAAATACAATTAAAAAAGAAACCTGTTTTAAAATTTCATTGTCATCTCTTTCTAATCTTGATATAAATTGAGAGAATTCATTGTCTGTGCTAATAGGGTTGCCAGGAGGGAAGGCAAAACTAAATTTAATATCGGGCTGTGATAGTTTATTTCTAAGGGCTGCAATTACAAATACACTTCCGCGGTAGGTTCTCACTGCATTGCTAAAGTTGCTACTACCCACTAGTTCATTTAAGCTAATTCTTTCAGCGGTATACCTGGCATCAATATGTATATCGGCCTCGTAAGGGTCACCTGTCCATTCAATATAATTACCTGCACCTGGTATTAAATCAAATGGTTTTTTGATGAAGGATTGAAAGTTGAAATCATATTTACCTGACTCAATATTGTATTTACCTCTTATGGTTAAGGGTTCAATATTACCCGCTCTTATTTTTAACCTACCATTACCCACGGCTTTAATGACATCCCCCGTAAGTTCATCCATAATTAAATCAATCTTCGTTTTATTATTAGCAGTGACTTCTAAATCAACGACTAAGTTGTAGGCGGGTATGTCCGCATTTTTTTTAGCCGTTTTGCCATATTTTTTAAAAACAATATAATCCGATTTCCCGCTTTCCTTACTTGTAGAGTTGGGTAGGTATATATGGGCGCTATCATTTACATCGGTACTAATAAACATCTTAATATTTTCTTCCGGCCCCTTTATAGTCATGCTTGCCTTGCCTACAGCCTGCCCATAAAAATTAGCATTATCAATCGCAGTGGTATTCAATAATTCAATTTTAGGACTACTCATTTCCATGTCATAATCTAAATGCTTAAATCCTTGATTCAGTATTTTCCCTTTGAATACTGCTTTTCTATTCTTACTATCTCTTACTTCTACTGTTCCAAAATCAATGCCTTCGTTATTGAAATTAATGATACTGCTGTCAATGAAATAGCGCACTTTGGTATAGTCTACAATAAAAGAAGCTTTATCTAAACTGGCTGAACCTAGTAAATAGGGGTTTTCAATTCTTCCTCCAAAATGCAGTGCGCCATTGGCTTTTCCATCTAAATGGGTAAGTACGCCGCCAATAAATTGTTGTACTAAACTAAACTTAGTATGACGCATGTATAACATGGCATCTAGTGGATTGACTTCGTCTTTGATATTATAAGAACCTATGGCGGCTAAATTATATTCGGTATTAGGGCAGTTCAAATTAAAAGGTACTTTGCCAGTTGAATGTTGATAGCCAATGGCTAGTTGAGCAAGTCCTATTGAATCGGCATTAAATCTAAATTGTGCTAATTTCAAATTTGCATCTAAGGCAAAGTCGGTTAATATATTTTTAAACTGAATTTTACCATTGGTGATACCCTCTAGTTTAGGGTAACTAAAAAATACTTTTGTAAAATCACCTAAAATAATATTTTTTAATTCAAGTTGTAGGGCGTTTTCTGAAACGGTTGAATTAGAAAATACAAATTCTTGAATGCCTTGGGTAATGCTTAAATTTGTGGCGTTTACATTGTTCTTTCTTAAAACTAAACTGCCTGCATTATTAATATCCCATTTTTTTTGATTTAAGATAAAATAGGAGGGCTGCCATTTAATAGAAATTCCATCATTAAAGGTTTGTACCATTCCCTTTAACATAATTTCTTCCAAAGCAGACTTACTTAAAGCAGCTAACGAGAAATTAGAGTGGTCATTACTACTATGCACACTAATTGTAGGTTGTAAGAATTGGGTGCTATCGGTTAGGTTCATAGCAGCTGCAATCATATTCATATGAACTGAATCCTTGGTACCCGTGCCACTAATTTTGCCATTTTTGATTAAATAACTATCCCAACTTGCAAGCGGAATGCCAGCGCTTAAGCTAATACTTTGTTTAGCAGAATTCAAACTGCCCTCTAATGTTAGATTGTTAAATCCGGATATTTCTTTTTTAAATAACCTTAAATAAGGTTCGAAATAATTGGTTTTAATTTGAACGGTAAAATCCTGATTGGTAGGTGAGTTCTTTGGGGCATTAATATAAGTAGGGAAGTAGCGTTGCATAAAGTATTGTACGCTAGCGGGTAAACGTGCAATATTAAATTTCCCTGTTATGTTAGCATTGATATCATCGCTTGATATGGCTATTTTTTTAATTCCATTTTGAATACTTGAAGCCAAGGTTAAGGAATCAAAGTGTAGGGTACTGGATGCTCCTTTAAAATTGCCTTTATAAAACTTAGCATACCCAATAAAATTATCAATACTATCTCCTTCAAAATTGAGGTTTAATTTCCCTGCTAGTTGAATATCATTACTTGAAATATTTAATGCTTTTAAATTTGCATAATGTAAATCACTCACTGCAATAATTCTAGGTTTTCTTTGATTGAAGTCAATATTAAGATTACTTGTGAAATTTACATTCTCATCTTTAATACCTAATAAACCTGTAAAGGCCTTTTTTTGTAATATACCTTTTGTGCTTATATGGGTATAAGTATATTTATTTACTTCAATAGAATCGATATTGCCTTGAATATTGGTTTTAACATTGTCTAAACTAAAAGAACTGCCAGCAATACTTCCTTTAAAATTAACAAGACCTATTAAATCGTTGTTTAATAGTTTGCCAATATTGAAACGATTGGTTTCTAGTAGTCCTTCATAACTAGGTTCTTTATGCTCAGGAAATTGTAATCGTATTTCAGTATTGGCTACACCAAGTTGAGTATTTATTTGGCCTTTAGTTACAAAATCATATAAACTACCATTGAATTCACCTTTAAAATTCATAGCACCCAAGCTATTTACATTTAATTCGGTATTTGTTCGCAAGCTTGGAATCCAGTTGGATATATCGTTGTAGTTACTATTCGCAATTACATTAGTAAATTTAATTTGGGTATTACGCATATCTGAAATGCCTACCATAGAAAAGTTTCCCGTTAGTGTAGACTTATTATAGTATGCTTTAAAGTCTTTTGTTTCAAAATTAGCTACACTACCTATAAAATGAAAGCTTGTATTTACTTTTTGATGTATGTTTTGAAGAGCTGGGGCAAAATAGGCTATATCATCGAAGGCTACACTGGCATTTGTCAAATGTGCTTTCATTACTACCTTGTCTATATAAGAAGGAAAGTCATAGGCTATATCCTTGTACTGCATGGCATAATAACTACCAATACTGCTATTATTGGTTTTCAATAAAAATTTATTAAACTCCATTAATTCAGGGGTCATTCTAAACTGAGTGCTTAGTTTTTTTATTTCAAAGCCCGATCTTTCTTTAACGCTTAAGCTTACACTTGCTCGAATGGTATCTTCTACAAAACTAGCCCTACGAATGCTAGCGTTAATTTCCTTCATTCTTATATGTTCGCCATCGAAATAGGGGGTTGGTTGGTTAAATCCATTTTCGATCCACATCTTACCATTGATTACCTGAATTTCATTTGCAAAAATTTGTAAGTGACTACTATTAAAATAAAGTTCCCCTTTTTTTCTTTTTATAGCTTTGGCAACAGTTTTAACAGGGTTTAGTCCTTCTTTATTTTGGATTAAATAGTAAGGCTTATTAGCTACAATTTGATCTATATTAATAGTATTACCATTAATAGACTTTATATTAACAAGTAAATTGTTTGAAGAAAAAATAGTTTTACTACCCATCCATTCATCATCACTAATAAATTGAATGGTAGAAATATCTAGTTTCTTAATATCAAATTGAACCGCTTTTTTTGAACTGTCTTTATTTTTACTGAGCTGATCTAGAATAAATTGATAATTCCACTTATTGGTTTTTCGATGTAAATACAATTTAGTATTTACTAAGCCAAGGTATTTTATAATGGGAGCATTACTTGAAAAGTATAAGTCGCTTAATCTTAATTTTAAAGACTCGGTATAGACTAAACTGTCTTTATTTTCATCACGAATAAGTATGTTTTGAATATCTAATTTATCAAACAAAGAAAAGCGAACTTGTCCTAATTCCACAGGAGCGCCAATGGACTTGCTAAAGGAGTCGGCAATACGATGCGCTACTTTATTTTGTACCCATGGCAATAAGAATAACAGATAGGTAAATAAGAATAAACCTACCAGCGTTGCAGCAATAATTCTAAGTATGGTAAACTTCTTATTTAACAAGGGAGGGATTTTTGTAAAAATACAAAATTTAATAGCCAGCTACGCTATCATCACCTCTTTTATCTCCAGCAGCCATACGTTTGCCATCGCCTGAAATTAAAATACCATCCATTCTACCAAATTTCCCTCTTCTGATGGTTTTATAGCCCATATTTTTTAAGCCTGCTTCAATATCCTCTGGGAAATCAGATTCTAAAGCAACTACATCTGGTATCCATTGATGATGGAATCTGGTGGCATCGATGGCTTGTTTAATGGTCATTTTATGGTCGATGATATTCACTAAACCTTCATAAACTTGGTTAGGAATAGTGGTGCCACCTGGTGTGCCAATACTTATATAAGGTTTGCCATTAAGAGTTACTAGGGTAGGTGTCATAGAACTTAACATTCTTTTACCTGGTTGAATAGAATTGGCTTCTCCACCCAAGGCCCCATACATATTAGGTACACCTGGTTTTACACTAAAGTCGTCCATTTCATTGTTTAATAAAAAGCCAGCACCCGCTACAATGGTTTTATTACCATAAGTATCGTTTAAAGTGGTGGTAATGGCCACCATGTTACCTTCTTTGTCTATTACACTTAAGTGGGTGGTTTGCTCACTTTCGTGCGCCACGCCAGCCACTGTTATTTTACTACTACCCGCTACACCTTCTTTATAATCGCTCATTCTTGATTGCGCATAGCTATTACTAATTAAAGTTTTAGTGGGTACTTTCCAATAATCAGGATCGCCCATATGTTCTGCACGATCCGCATAGGCTCTTCTTTGTGACTCTACCATTAAGTTTACGGAAGCAAGTGTATTCAATCCCATTTTCTCAACATTGAATGGAGCAATCATTTGCATCATTTGTGCAATTAAAATTCCTCCACTAGAAGGAGGGGCAAAACTTATTACATGATGGCCTCTATAATCAAACTCTAATGGTTTTCTAAATTTAGGTTTGTAGTTTTTCAAATCTTCTAATCCAACATAACCACCACTGTGCTGCATTTCTTTAACTATATATTCAGCAGTAGCGCCTTCATAAAAACCTGCAAGCCCTTTTGCTTGAATGCGTTTAAGCGTAGCGGCAAGTTCTGGTTGAATTAATGTATCACCTGCTTTCCAAACTTCTTTTTGGGTAAATGCACTTGGAGCGGAACTATACTTTAAAAAATTGGCACGATCTGCATTTAAACCCTTGGCTTCTCTTTCAGAAATCACATAACCAAATTCAGCAAACTCAATAGCGGGTTCAATCAATTTTGCAAAAGGTAATTTTGCATAGGCATGTGTGCTTATCATTCCTGCAATACTTCCAGGAATACCAGAAGCAGAAGCACCTCTTGTAGATTTTCCATCAATAGGATTTCCTTGTTCATCTAAATACATATCTCTATTTGCAGAAGCAGGAGCGGCTTCACGATAATCAATGCCTATTAATTCACCATTTACTTTTCTAGCTAACATAAAACCTCCACCACCAATATTGCCAGCCCCTGGAAATACCACGGCTAAACTTAATTGTGTAGCAATAGCTGCGTCAAAGGCATTGCCTCCGTCTTGCATCATGGCTGCACCTACCATACTAGCAAGTGGGTGTGCTGAAGTAACTGCGCCGTTGTCAAATGACTTTTCTTTTACTATTTCATATTGATAAGGATTAATATGTGGATGTGCTTTTAAAAAGGGTTGGGCCATTAATTTGCCTGTCAAAACAAGGGCAAATACTAGCACTATTGTTCTTAGAATAGTTAAAGAAGGAGTCATTTTTTTCATAGCGTTTCAATTGAGCTAGTAATTTACTTAATTATTTAGTATTCAACAAACTAGCAGCTACCATTTGTGTAAAACTATCCTTATATAGCCTCATTTTAAGCCCAAACTTCCTTATTTTTAGGGGGTATAAATACGCCCTTTATTCTATAAAATTTAAGTATAAAAAAATGAAAATTTTTAAATTTCAAGCAGTCTTCATGGCTGTTCTTTGTTTTGTATCTAGCCTTCAAGCACAGGTAGTGCCAAGTCCAGCCTCTTATCTTGGCTATACAGTTGGTACCCGATTTACAAGACACCATAATATAGTGTCTTATTTTAAAACTATTGCAGAAGCTGTGCCTGATAGAGTTAAAATTATCAATTATGGAAAGACCAATGAAGGCCGTGACTTGTTAGTAGCAGCTATTGGACTTCCAGAAAATATTGCACAATTAGAAAAAATTAGAAAACACAATAACGGATTAGTAGACGGTACGGTAGAGGATTTAAATCAACCAGGTATTGTCTGGTTAAATTATAATGTACATGGCAATGAACCTTCTTCTTCAGAAGCAGCTATGCTAACTTTATTTGCCTTGGTGGATCCTTCCAATTCTAAAACAAAAGAATGGTTAAAAAATACCATTGTTATGATTGACCCATGTATTAATCCAGATGGAAGGGATAGATATGTGAATTGGTATAATAATGCGGTGGGTAATACGATGAATGTAGACCCACAAGCTAGAGAACATATGGAGCCATGGCCTGCAGGCAGATCGAATCATTATAATTTTGATTTAAATCGTGACTGGGCTTGGCAAACACAAATTGAAAGTAGACAAAGAGTGGCTTTATATCAACAATGGTATCCTCAAGTAGTAGTCGATTTTCATGAGCAAAGTTTCAACCAACCTTATTTCTTTACACCTACTTCAGAACCTATTCATGATGCCATTACAAGTTGGCAAAAAGATTTTCAAGTAAAAATTGGTAAAAATAATGCCAAGTATTTCGATCAAAATAACTGGTTATTTTTTACCAAAGAAAGATTCGATATGCTATATCCATCTTATGGCGATTCTTATCCAATGTACAATGGAGCCATTGGGATGACTTATGAGCAAGGGGGAATTGGTGCAGGATTAGGTATAATAGATAACTCATTAGACACCGTTACTTTAGTTGCAAGAGCCACGCATCATTATACTACAGGGTTATCTACTATTG
>JBEGKS010000042.1:0-5190 GCA_041183945.1 Bacteroidota bacterium
AAATTAAAAATGTTAAAGATTTACTAATTGTTCCAGCCGGTAACGAGTCAATCAATGACAGCATAATGAAATATAATACAAAAGAAGCAAAAATTAGTTACCATCAATCTATCAAGCCTACTATTAATAGCAATGATGCATTTTTTGAGGCATCCGCAGCGAGGACTATTAACAACTGGCGTTTTTTTGGGCAAATGGGCAACGTAGACAGAGATTATTATACAGACATGGGCTATGTCCAAAGAATTGATAATTATGATGCCTTAAGAGACACCTCCATTCGAGTGGGATACAAAGATGTTTACGCGAACATTAACAAAAGAATATTTATGAAGGATGGAAAAATTGGCAGAATAGATTTTTCACTTGAAAACTTTCTCGTATTCAATGCGGATAATAGCTTTAGTGAACATGAGATCGGCTTAAATATAAAAACAGATTTCAGAAACAGTTCAGGTTTGTCATTAAAATTTACCAATACAAATCTTAATTTATTATACCCCACCCAACCAGGTGATGGCATCCCCCTACCTTCAGGTACCTATAAATATGGTCAATTCAATTTGATGTATTATTCTGATTTGCGTAAAATGTTTAGCTGGAATACCATGATGACCTTAGGACAATACTACAATGGAAATATCACAGGACTTGGAGCAGGTATTATATGGAGAAAACAGCCCCATTTAAGTTTTTCATTGAACGCAGAAATAGATAAAATTCAACTGCCTAAAATTTATGGAAACAACAATTTAATTTTAATTGCTCCTAAATTAGAATACAACTTTAATACCAAGTTGTTCTGGACCACTTTTGTACAATTTAATACGCAAACCAATAATTTCAACATCAATAGCCGTTTGCAATACAGGTACAAACCTATGAGCGACTTCTTCTTAGTATATACCGACAACTACTACACCGACCCTATGCTTAAAAATAAAAACAGGGCGCTTATCTTTAAGTTCAATTATTGGTTTAATTTGTGATAGCAAATTAAACGTATGGGCAATTCCTTCACCATTTCAGGTCAATATGTAGATATTCTTAAAAAGCATATCTATCCTGCTACCATTAGAGTTCAAAATGGCATCATTGAATCCATTGAACCTACTAGTGAAGCCCCCATGCAGTATTTGCTACCTGGCTTTATAGACGCCCATGTGCATATTGAAAGTAGTATGCTTATTCCTAGTTCTTTTGCTCGTTTAGCCGTCACCCATGGCACCATTGGAACCATCAGTGACCCTCATGAAATTGCCAATGTATGCGGTATGGAAGGGGTGCAGTATATGATTGACAATGGCAAAAAAGTTCCTTTTCACTTTTTCTTTGGGGCGCCTAGTTGTGTTCCTGCCACTGTTTTCGAAACAGCAGGTGCTGCAATTAATAGTAAGGATGTGGCTAGTTTATTAGCCAACCCCGATATTTATTATTTAAGTGAGATGATGAATTTCCCTGGCGTCTTATGTAAAGACGATGAAGTAATGAAAAAAATTGCCTCCGCACATAAATTAGGCAAACCTGTGGATGGACATGCACCAGGTCTAAGAGGAGATGATGCTAAAAAATATATTGAAGCAGGTATTAGTACCGATCACGAATGCTTCACCATAGAAGAAGCTTTGGATAAATTAGAACATGGAATGAAAATTTTAATTAGGGAAGGTAGTGCTGCTAAAAATTTTGAAGCCTTGTATGAATTAATTGAGGACCACCCTTCCATGATTATGCTTTGTAGTGATGATAAACACCCAGATAGTTTAGTAGAAGGTCATATAAATAGTTTATGCGCACGCGCAGTAGCAAAGGGCATTGACCCCTTACTTGTATTAAGGGCTGCCTGCATAAATCCTGTGGACCATTATAAATTACCTACAGGCAAAATGCAAATAGGTGATGCTGCTAATTTTATTGTGGTGGAAGATCTTATTTCTTTTAAAGTAAATCGAACTTATATTAAGGGGAATTTAGTGGCAGAAAATGGAAAATCTTTTATTGAATCAGTGAGTGCAAAACCTATTAATAAATTTGATGCGGCAAGTATTGAAGAAAATAATATTCAAATTAGTTTAGATAAATACCCACAGCAAGATGGAAAGATGGCTGTAATGGAAGCCATCGATGGGCAGCTTATCACTCATAAATTATGGCTAAGTCCAAAATTAGATGCTGGTAAAATTGTATCTGATACCGAATCTGATGTTTTAAAAATGGTGGTTTATAATAGGTATTTTGCAGCTCCCCCTAAAATGGCCTTTATAAAAAACTTCGGTTTTAAAAGTGGAGCCATCGCCTCTACCGTAGCACACGATAGTCATAATATTATAGCCGTAGGTGTATCTGATGCCGATATTGTAAAAGCCATCAACCTTGTCATTAAAGAACAAGGAGGAATTAGCTGTGTAAGTGGTAATGAATTAAAAGTAATGGGGCTGCCTGTGGCAGGACTTATGAGCTTAGAAGATCCTTATAAAGTGGCAGCCGACTATACAGCTTTAGACATCATGGCAAAAAGTTTGGGATCTAGTCTGGGCTCGCCTTTTATGACACTTAGCTTTATGGCTTTATTAGTTATCCCGCATCTTAAATTGAGCGATAAAGGCCTTTTTGATGGCGATAGTTTTAAAATATTTTAAAATAGGAAGGAAGAAACTTAGATTTGAAAAAAAATAAAAAGCCATGGTACATCATTTAAGCGAGAAACATAGTTTAATGAGCAATTGGATTGCTGAATTAAGAGATGTAACTGTTCAAAATGACAGAATGCGTTTTAGAAGAAATTTAGAAAGAATTGGCGAAGTAGCTGCTTATGAAATGAGTAAGTTAATGCCTTCTAGAATACAGGCTACAAAAACTCCATTAGGTATTCATGAATCAAAAGTATTAGTAGAACAACCCGTACTCGCTACTATATTAAGAGCTGGACTACCTTTGCACCAAGGCATGTTGAATTATTTTGATAAAGCCGATAATGCTTTTATTTCGGCCTACCGCAAACACCATGACAATGGAAGTTTTGAAATAAGTATTGAATACTTAAGCTGCCCCGATTTGAATAATAGAATTTTAATTGTTTCCGACCCTATGTTGGCCACAGGTGCTTCTTTAATACAAACCATTCATGCGCTAACTAAAATATATAAACCCAAGGAAATACATATTGTAGTAGCTATTGCAAGTAAAGAAGGAATTGAGAAGGTCCAAGCCGCACTAGGTAAAGACATCCCTTTTTGGTGTGGTGATATTGACGAGACCTTGAATGATAAAAGCTATATAATACCTGGTTTAGGCGACGCTGGCGATCTTGCCTTTGGCACTAAAATGCAATCCTAATGCCTTCTAGATTAAGACTAGTTCGTATCTTTAGCAAAACTACCAGTTGCTTAAAGAACTCATTCTAGCCATTCGTGCCTATTTTACTGCACACCGTTTTATTCTTCAACATAAGTTGTGGAAGTGGATGATCCTACCTGGTATTATCTATGCTTATTTGTTTTTAGTAGGTATGAACTATTTTAGTCAGTCTTCTAGTTTTTTTATTGAAGCGATTATTTTAAGAACAGGATTAAAGTCTTGGGTAGATAATTTAAGTAGTGATTTAATTGGCTTTTTTATCACCATGGGAAGTTTCTGGTTATGGTTTACCTTACTCTTGTTTTATTTTGCCTTATTTAAATATTTATTTCTGTTTTTATTTGCTCCTTACTTTTCCTATTTTCATTTACGCATCGAAGCCATCAATAAAAACGAAGTCTTTGTATTTAATGGAAAAGCTTATCAAAAATTATTATTAAGGGCTTGGTTATTGAATGTCACTAATTTATTATGGCAAACAGTCTACCTCATTCCCATAGTCATTATTTGTACCTTACCTATTGTAGGTTGGTTTACTCCTTTTTTCACTATTATATTGGAATGTTATTTCTTTGGTTATGCTATGCTTGATTATGGACTGGCTACAGAAAAACAAAATAAAGTGGCTTCAGCCAGCTATGTCAATAACCACAAGGGTTTACCCATTGGTAATGGACTATTATTTTATATGATGCACCTATTGCCAATTATAGGTTGGATTACTGCCCCCTTTTATTCACTTATTGCAGCGCAATTAAATACACAAGAACTTAAAGACAAAGCATAATGAGCCAAGGAAAAGTTTTTTTACTACCCATGATTTTACATGAAGAAGGTTGGGAAGCCTTACCTAAAGATGTGGTGCAATGGATTGAGGGGTGTGATGCCTTTTTTGTTGAAGAAGAAAAAACAGCAAGGCGCTTTTTCAAAAAGTTGTGGAAGGAAATGGTGATTGATAATTATAGTTGGTATCCTATACACAAAGTGGAAGCAGAACAAATAAAGGCCTTTAAAGATTTACTAAAGCAAGGAAAAAATATTGGCATTATTTCTGAGGCAGGCTGTGCTGGCATTGCCGATCCTGGACAAATACTAGTAGCCGCAGCACAAGAAATGGGTGTTTCCATAAAACCATATACAGGGCCTTCTTCTATTCTACTTTCCTTAATGGCCAGTGGTATGAATGGTAACTTGTTTCAGTTTCATGGCTATTTACCTATTGATGTAACAGAAAGAAAGAAAAAAATTCAAGCATTGGAAGCCGATGCCATTCAAAGAAATTGCACACAGTTATTTATAGAAACCCCCTATCGTAATAACCAACTATTAGAAACTATTTTAAATACTTGCAAGCCCCAAACAAAATTATGTATTGGGATGGATATTACGGGACCTACTGAATCTATTGTTACCGCTACCATGGCGCAGTGGAAAGCAAAATTGCCAGAGCTTCATAAAAAATTAGTGATTTTTTTAATTGGCGCCTAGTCAAATACTATTTCTAAGAAATTAATAAAGTACGTATTTACCGCATCAAAAGAATTGAAAAAATGAGCTAGTATGCTGCATGGAAAAATCTTCTCTGCATTTCAAAGCAGCTCATCCCCTTTTATTTATAGCCAGCCTCTTATTAGCAGGGCTTGTTTTTGCAAAACTATTTCTACAAGAGCTAATCGCAATAAGCATTAGTGAGGCTAGTTATTTATTATTATTGTCACTAATTTTTTTACAATTCATTATTAGTAGCTCGGTTATTAAGCCTATTGCAACTCGTCCCCATGCCAAAATTATAGAAGGTACCGCCATATACCTTATACTTTTTAGTTGGGGTAT
>JBEGKS010000042.1:5213-12775 GCA_041183945.1 Bacteroidota bacterium
ATTTTACTATTTTTTATAACTAATGATAGAAATTTATTTCAAATACCTTATCCCGAAAAATTAATTGTCTTTTGTAGAAATGCAGTCATACATAAATTAAATGACACTATAAAATCCACTGAGGCCAATGTATTTGCACAATCCTTATTATTAGGTGTCAAGACCAAGGCTAATAAAGAATTAATAAATGCCTACAGACAACTAGGCATTATTCATATAATAGCCATAAGCGGCATGCATCTTGAAATTATATTTAAAAATATTTTACGCATCACTGTTTGGCTGCCCCGCAATAAATTTTTTACCCTAATAGAACTTATTATGGTGCTAAGCTGCGTATGGACCTATACCCTCATGGCTTTCGCAAGCCCATCCATTCTAAGAGCTGCCGTATTTTTTAGTATCTACTACATAGGCAAATTTTTAGGGGCTAGTTCATATACTTTAAATGTAGTGGCAGGAGCTGTTTTAATTTTATTATTATTTGATGTAAAAAATCTAGAGAACATAGGCCTGCAATTATCTTATGCTGCCATAATGGGTATTTATTTATTGGTTCCTTTATTCAATAAAATGATACCTATGGATAATCCTATTTTTATTTTTTTATGGAATAATGTATGTATTAGTATAGCGGCACAATTAACCACCCTGCCTATTTTACTTTATCATTTTCACCAACTAGCTTCCTTAGTACTCATTAGTAATTTTATCATGGTACCCATAAGTACCCTTCTTTTATATGCATTAGCCCTACTAGTCATTAGCCCAAACATTTTGGGACTTCCTCCATTAGGAGGTCAAATAATAGAAAAATATATAATAGGTATGAATAAAGCCATTAGCCATATAGATGCCCTGCCTATTAATCGACCTTTGAATATTTCATTTGGACTAGGCCAAGTAATACTATTTTACTTGGCACTACTATTAATGTATGCTTGGCTTTATACAAAAAAGGCTAAATGGCTGGTCTATATTTTGGGTAACTTTTGCATCTATGGTATGCTAAAGTTATTCAGTCTAGCCTAATTTTTGTGGAAAAGCAAAAGGAGGCAAAAAATAAGAAGGGCTTACCTTTGCTTATGGAAAAGAAAATACAATCAGCTTTAATTTCAGTTTTTTACAAAGACGGTTTAGCCCCACTTGCTAAAACCTTACATGCCTTAAATATTACCATTTATTCTACTGGTGGCACTCAACAGTTCATTGAAGAATTAGGTATTCCTTGTATTGGAGTGGAAACAGTAACAGGTTACCCCTCTATTTTAGGAGGAAGAGTAAAAACCTTACACCCTTCTATTTTTGGCGGTATTCTAGGCAGAAGGTATGAGGACCAAGACTTGAAAGAAATGGAGCAGTATAAAATTCCCACTTTAGATTTAGTGATTGTAGACTTATATCCTTTTGAAGAAACATTAAAAAGTACTGACGAAGAAAAATTAATTATAGAAAAAATTGATATTGGTGGGCCTTCTATGATAAGAGCGGCTGGTAAAAATTTCAGAGACTTAGTGGTGATTGCCGCTAAAGACGACTACTCTAAATTGAATCAAATACTTATAGACCAAAAAGGAACAACTACCATTGAGCAAAGAAAGTCCTTTGCTGCTAAGGCTTTCGAAGTAGTGATGCATTACGATATAGCTATTAGTAATTACTTTAACCCTAGCGCTGGAAAAGTTTTAAGATATGGAGAGAACCCACATCAGGTAGCAACTTTTTATGGCAAATTAGAGGATTGGTTTATACAATTACATGGTAAAGAATTATCTTATAATAATTTAGTAGATGTTGATGCTGCCATTGCCTTAATTACAGATTTACCTTTAACAAGTTTTGCTATTATTAAACATACCAATGTTTGTGGTGTAGCTAAAAGAAATAATGTATTCGATAGTTGGCAAGCAGCCTTGGCAGGCGATCCTGAAAGTGCTTTTGGCGGTGTGCTAGTAACTAATGCAATTGTGGATGTAGCCACAGCAGAAGCTATTCAAGAAATTTTCTTTGAAGTCTTAATAGCGCCAGGCTTTGATCCTGCTGCTTTAGTTATTTTAACAGCTAAGAAAAATAGAATCTTACTTGAATTAAAAAATGAAGTAAGTTTTAATCCTACTCAAAAAAAATCTATCCTTAACGGAACTTTAGAACAAGGTTTAGACATTGGGAATTATAGCAAATGGGAAGAGGTAGGTGCAAGAGCTTGCACTGATAAAGAGAAAGAAGATTTAATTTTTGGAAATATTATTTGCAAGCATTTAAAGAGCAACGCCATTGCACTTATAAAAAATACGCAGTTAGTGGGTAAAGGTTGTGGTCAAACAAGTAGAGTAGATGCCCTACGACACGCCATTGAAAAAGCAAAACAATTTAAATTTGATTTAAAGGGTGCTACATTAGCCTCAGATGCTTTCTTCCCTTTTGATGACTGTGTAAGGATTGCACATGAAGAAGGCATTGAAGCCTATATACAACCAGGAGGTTCCGTAAGAGATAAAGACAGTGTGGCTTATTGCCAAGCCAACGGACTTGCCATGGTGATGACAGAACAAAGACATTTCAAACATTAAGCAAAGCCCCATGGCTCATCAAAAAAAAGCTTACTTAGCCTTAACGGTTACCAGTCTTGTATGGGGAACCACTTGGGTGGCTAGTAAAATGGGCGTATCGCATATGCCTGCTTTTGAATTAGCCAGTATTCGCCAATTACTAGGAGGCAGTATTTATGTTAGCTTTTTTTTATTAAGAGGTGAAGGTCTTCCCACCAAAAAACAATTTCTTTGGCTAATACCCATGGCTTTTTTAATGTTTGTATCCTCCAATGGTATTGCCACTTATGGTTTACAATTTATTACCAGTGGACTTGCCGCTTTAATTGCAGCGCTCTACCCTTTGTCGGTGGTACTTATAGAACGTTTTTATTTTAAAGCCATTAAAATTACCGCACAAACCATGATTGGGTTGTTATTGGGTTTATTGGGTATTGCTTTTATTTTTTATAAAGATAGTTTACTTGTTCATGGCACACATTATGCATTGGGGGTAGGTTTATCTTTGTTTGCCATGATTACTTGGAGTGTGGGTTCCATTATTATTTCTAGGAATAAAATAAATATGAATGCCTATTATTCCATTGGCTGGCAAATGCTTATAAGTGCAGTTACTATGGGCTTATTTACATTATATACTGGTAATTATATTGCACTGCATGAAATTCCCGCTATTTCTTGGGGCGTTATTATTTATATGGTTATTGGAGGATCGGTTTTTGCATTCATTTCATTTATTTATAGCATGAAGCATTTAAATCCTGCGATTGCATCCCTATATGCCTATATCAATCCAATTGTTGCCATTTGGGTGGGCTCTTTACTCTTAAATGAAAAAATGAGTTTCACCAGTATTGTGGGTACGATTTGTACCCTTATTGGTGTGTATTTAGTAAATAGAAGTTTGAAAAATCAGAAAGATCCGGTGGAAGCTATTTCCGATGCCGATGGAATGTAATTATTCAGTGAGACTGTGCTCTTACTTCTTATGCCCTTCCTTCCAAAGTTGATTAAATGTTTTAGTTGGAAATTCAAGAGGAGCTCTTTGTTGGCTCCATCCTTTAAACATTTTATTGATCACCCAGTTTTTGATAGGTGCATTACCTTGGTTCATTAGTTTTCGATTCATAGAAGTTTGTTTCCAAACTTTCCATGCAAATTTCTCAGTGAAACTTGCTTCCCCTAATTCCACTGCCTCTTTTCTATTTTCAAGTAATAACTCGTGTAAATTTATTTTCATCGGACATACTTCTGTGCAATTACCACAAAGACTAGAAGCATAACTTAAATGTTTATAGTCATGCATGCCTCTTAAATGAGGTGTAATCACACTTCCAATAGGCCCGCTGTAAGTGGTATCGTAAGCATGTCCCCCAATATTTTTATAAATAGGGCAAGCATTCAAACAAGCGCCGCATCTTATACAATACAAGGCTTCTCTACTTTTTGCATTGGCTAGTAAGTCGGTTCGTCCATTGTCTAATAAAATAACATACATGTCTTCTGGGCCATCTGTTTCACCTGCTTGTCTTGGACCAGAAAGAATACTATTGTATACAGTAACTTGTTGTCCTGTTCCATAAGTTGCTAGTAAAGGCCAAAATAATCCAAGGTCATCAATAGAAGGAATCATTTTTTCAATACCTACAATGACGATATGTGTTTTAGGCCAAGCCACCGATAAACGGGCATTCCCTTCATTTTCTGTAACAGCAATGGCACCCACATCGGCAATAATAAAGTTTGCACCTGTTACGCCTATTTCAGCCTGCACATATTTTTCTCTTAAATTTTTTCTAGCCACCAGGGTTAATTGCTCTGGTGTTAAATTTATATCGGTACCTAATTTTTCATTAAATAATTTTGCAACATCTTCTTTGCTTTTATGCATAGCAGGCGTTACTATATGATAAGGCGCTTCTCCATCCAATTGTTGAATGTATTCTCCCAAGTCTGTTTCCACACTTTCAATACCTATCGACTCTAAATAATTATTTAAATGAATTTCTTCTGTAACCATACTCTTGCTTTTCACAAGAGATTTACAATTCTTTTCTTTACAAATTTCTCCAATAAAATTTAAAGCTTGTTCACTGTCTTCCGCCCATAATACCTTAGCCCCTCTTTTGGTAATTTGTTCTTCGAATTGATTTAAGTATAAATCTAAATGTTCAATGGCTTCCCATTTTTTATTTTTGGCTAGTTCTTTCACGCGGTTTAAATCGGTGAATTGTGCCTTGCCTTTTGGTACTACAGCATTGTACTTACCAATATTGAAATTGATTTTTTTGTGATGCGCTTTGTCAATCGCTTTAGCGGTACTTTTTTCAAGAAATGATGCTGCGTAAATGCTTTCCATTAGAGCAAAAATAGCTATTTATTTTTAAGATGCTTCGCTGTGGCATCCAAGGTCTCATAAAATGTTTCCCCATACTTTCTAACAATGGATTCCTTTAGAAATTGGTAGGCAGGCACTTTTAGCTTCACCCCCAAGGAACAGCCCGATTTACATAAATCTTCACGAGGCTCATAGTTTACATATTCCTTAGTTGGATCTGACTTGCTTTTTTGAATTTTAATGGGAAACAAGTGACAGCTAAGAGGCTTTTTCCAAGGAATCTTGCCATCATTATAGGCTTGCTCAAAAGCACATTTAATCACCCCTTTTTCTTTATAGCCATAAGCACAAATAGCACCATTAACAGTAGGTGTTACCCAACCAAATTCACGATCATATAAATAAGGACCAACTTCTTTCACTTCTTGTATACCCTCCTTGGTCATATAGGGCTTTACTATTTCATAAAACTCCTTCACGTACTCTTTTTCTTTATTGTCCAGCGGTGCGCCGGCATCACCGTCTTCACAACAAGCCCCCTTACATTTAGATAAGTCACAAACAAATTGTTCTTCTACAAGTAAGTCGCTCACTAAAACATTGTCAATAATAATCATTAGAAAAATTTATTGTA
Organism: Bacteroidota bacterium; assembly: GCA_041183945.1. Taxonomy (GTDB): domain Bacteria; phylum Bacteroidota; class Bacteroidia; order Chitinophagales; family Chitinophagaceae; genus Sediminibacterium. The sequence goes on from JBEGKS010000042.1 coordinate 10,735, forward strand.
TAAAGATATCATTTTTTCCATCTAAATGTATTCAAAATATGCTGTATGTCTGCTAGCAAAAATGAATTTACCGGTGCTAAAGAATCTTGATTAGGCGTTGCATCATAATACAAGGCGCCTCTAAAAAAATGATGGGTAGAATCGGTTAAAAAAAACTGATAAGGCGTGGCTACCTCTCCGCCAATGGTGAAAAAAACACCTTCTACCCCTTGAGCGTTTTGAAATAAAGAGTCGGCAATAGAGCTGGCCCTATTGTTATGATTATTCGCAAAAGTATAGGCATCTCTAATTAAAGTGTCTAATTGCTTTGGCTGCATGGCTATATAACTTACATAAATTGTCGCCTCTTGACCTGGAAAACGAATGTTCAACCATTTACCTTTTTGCAAGCCTGTTCTTTGTTTATTTACATCATCATCAATAACTGCATAAGTGGGGTATTCAAAACTATAAGGGGCTGATGCTTGATTAAATGCTTGGTAAGACTTTGCGGGAAAAGAAAGCTTCGAATAGCCTTTATTTTTAATGGTATAAGGGCTATTACAAGCCGCTAAAAATAATAAACTAAAAAATAAAGAAGTAAGTACTGTAATGTTTCCCTTAGCCATTTTCTATATTTTGAGTAGGCAATGGCGTAATAATTAATTGAACCTTATGAATTCTATTTTTTTGAATTTCAAGTACTGTGAAACTAAATTGTTTGAACTTAACCACTTGTTGAAGTGTTGGAAAGGCGCCTGCTAATTCTAAAAATAAACCTGCCACTGTATCGCTTTCTCCTTTTACAGTATCAAAATAATTAGTAGCTATTTCTATAAAATTACAAAAATCAATAATGGTTGTTTTTCCTTCAATAATATAATGATACTCATCTATTTTTTTTATCATAGACTCTTCCTCATCAAATTCATCTTTAATATCACCCACAATCTCTTCCAAGATATCTTCTAAAGTAATGATACCACTGGTTCCTCCAAATTCATCCACTACAATGGCAAAGTGAATACGCTTTGATTGAAACTCTTTTAACAAATCTTCAATCATTTTTTGTTCATGTACAAAAAAGGCAGGGCGAATTAAGGGCTTCCAATCATAGCTGGCATTTTCACTAATATGCGGAATAATATCCTTGGTATGAATAATGCCCGCAATAGTGTCTAAGTCTTCTTTGTAAATGGGAAAACGACTATAATTATGCTCTTTAATATGTGCTAATAATTCATCGAAAGAAATAGAGGCATCTACACCACATACATCCAGTCTTGTTTTCATGATTTGTTTCACAGAAATATTACCAAACTTCACAATACCTTTTAAAATACTTTTTTCATTGGCTTGATTATTGGGAGAAGTGGTTAATTCAATAGCATGGTCTAATTCTTCCATACTATAAGAACTGCCTATTCTTTTTTGCTCTAATTTTTTTTCAATAATGTTGGTGTATTTTACCATTAAACCGCTAGGCTTTGAAAAAATAGTATACACTGCTTGAATAATAAAACCAAAGTCTTGGGCAAAACGAATATTATTTTGAGTAGCCATTACCTTAGGTAAAATTTCACCAAAAAATAAAAGTAATAAAGTAACGGCGACCACTTTAATGATAAATTCAAGTCCAGGAAAAGTAATACTATCAAAAATAAAAAAATGATCAATTAAAATATTCGCAATTAAAATAATACAAATATTAATAAAGCTATTCGCAATAAGCATGGAGCTTAATAACTTTTTAGGATCCTCTAATAAAGCAACAATTCTTTGAAAGGGTTTATAATTTTTTGTTTTTAAAACTTGGATGTCTTTATAGGATAAAGAAAAGAAAGCCACTTCCGATCCTGCAATCACAAAGGATAAAAACAATAAAATAAAAATTAAAATAAACAAACCACTGTCTTGTTGTAGGCTGGCCACGTTGGCTGTGAGTAAATTAAATAAAGGCCCCGAGTGCGTTTCCAATGTGGATGAATTTATGCTGGAAAGTTACCATTTTTACAAAGAAAAACCCGATTTCCCCTTAACCATTGCCATTTTTAAAAAATCG
>JBEGKS010000043.1:0-7497 GCA_041183945.1 Bacteroidota bacterium
TATATTTATTATGCTAAATTATGTAATATTTTCTATTTTATGATAGTTATTTAAACATATATATTTTTTTAATTTGTATAATACCAGTTTTTCCTAAATCCAAGCAATATTGGATAAATACTCTGGAAAACTGAGCATCATAATATTGCTAAAGCAAAAACCTGCAATACCAATTTTATATAACTGCTTTTTATTAACCTTTTTTTTATTTAACCAGTCATTGCCCCCTAAATGAATCACAGGTTCATAGCCCACAAAGGCCAATAACTGAACCACTTGCTTTAATGAAATAAGGGAAGTATTAAAAACAATTTTAATTTCCTTTTTTTCAAAATGTGTTTTGGACTGAATTATGCCCGGATTTATTTTATGTAAATTTTCCAAAAGCCACACACAGCTCACACAATGTATTTGAGGTAAATAAAATACCAGATGCGCTTGCTCGCCTAGTTTGAATTGAATAAGCTGCTCGTTGATAGCTGCATTGTCTAAATAATTATATTTTTCAGAAACAAAATGCCCCTTCGCAGTAAGCCCAGGCATATCAGACAAATCATAGTATTGGCATAAACCATTTTCATCCAATAGCTTAAACACCATCTTGCAACCTTCGCAACAGAAATGTTTATCTTCTACTAAAATAGTATCAAAACAATCGGCACCACAATGATAACAGGCTGTAGACATAATTTGTACAACAAAAATGCCTAAATATGTCTAGCCCCTGAATGAGGGTAGTCAGTTTAAAATATGATAAAAGTCATATTGTATAAAGAAGCCTAGGGAAGCATGGTAGCAAAAAGCGGATCCAAGCTATTCTGCACTTCATAATACCCTTGCTTATACCATTTTGTTCTAGCCACCAAGGCCAATATTTGTCTTTGAACTAATGCCTTATTTTTTTCAATGGCTTTTAATGATTGCTTTTGCTGGCTATTGGCAAATTCATTTAAGGCTTTCCAATAATCATAGCCCTGATATTGCTTTAAAAATTCAGTGGGGTTTGCAATGCTATTCATTGCTGCTTTATTTTTTAAATACCACTGAAATACAAAATCATTCAATAAACTTTTCTCCCATAATACAGCAAAGCTAGTATCCATGAATACATTTTTTTCACTCACCCATTTATCTGGATAAATACCACCGCCTCCATACACAATATGACCCTTAGGCGTCTTATACTTTTCTCCTTTATAACTTGAATCCTTTATGCCCATTGCATCATCATGCATTCTACTGATAAAATCATTTTCATAGGCTTGCTTCCCTTTTTCATAAGGGCGTTGGATATTTCTACCTAGTGGCGTATAATATTTTGCAGTGGTTAAACGCAGCGCACCCCCATTCGATAAATTATATTGTTGTTGCACCAAGCCTTTACCAAATGAACGCTGACCCACAATAGTAGCGCGGTCCCAATCTTGCAAAGCCCCCGCCAATACTTCACTTGCCGATGCAGAAGTTTCATCCATTAAAATAGTTAAGGGACCTTGTTCAAATAAACCCTCTCTTTTACAATAATAATCAACCCTAGGAGAATTCACACCCTCTGTATATACAATTAATTTATTGCCACTTAATACTTCATCTGCAATAGCCACTGCTTCAGAAAGTAATCCTCCACCATTGCCTCTTAAATCTATCACCAATGATTTAATGCCTTTTTGCACCAAAGAATCTAAGGCCTGCATAAATGCCTCGTAGGTTCTATCCGCAAATTTGTTAATTCTTATATAACCCACAGTAGGACTTAATAAATAAAAGGCATCTACTGGCGATACAGATACATTATCTCTTGCAACAGTTATAGTGAATGGCTTACCCTCTCTTGCCACTAATAATTTCACTTTTGTATTAGAAGGCCCTTTTATTTTTTTTCTAATGGCTTCTGCATCCCATTTTTTCCCAGACAATTGAACAGTATCATCTGCTTTTAATAATATATCTCCAATTTGCATTCCAGCTTTTGCAGCAGGCCCTTCTTTCATAACATAAGAAACAAAAATGCTATCTCTAAACTGCATAAATTCAATACCTATACCCTTAAAATTGGGTTGCAATTGCTCGTTTACTTCTACTAAATCAGAAGGCGGTATATACACAGAATGAGGGTCTAATTGAGATAGATAATAATTAGCCAAACGATTACTTGCGCTATCAGTATCTACCTTGTCTACATACTTTGATTGAATTAACTGCAAAATTTCTTGCATAGGATCCTTTGATCCTGATCTAAAAACACTTAAGGGTAAACTTCCTTTAAAAAACACCCCTATCACCACACCCATTATTACCAAAAAGGCATAAAAAACTGGGGTAGACCAATTTGATTTATTTTTTTCTTGCATGCTTGTTTTATTCGGGCTAAAATTACACTAAAAAGGCTATTTTCACACACAAGATTATTACCCATGGTGAAGAATTATATTATTGCCGATAGTGGTGCTACCAAATGCCAATGGACAATTGTGCAGTCCAATAAGAAAACCACGCTTACAAGTGTAGGTATTAGCCCCTATTTTCTGAGTGCTGCTGAAATTCAAACACTGGTTGCAAAAACTTTTAAAAATAAAATAAATTTTGACGCAGTAGGTGCTATATATTTTTATGGCACGGGTTTAAGTAATCCTCAAAACGTGTTACAATTAAAAAAAGCATTGAAAGCTGTTTTCACCAAAGCGAAATTAGATATACAAACCGATTTAGTTGCTGCTGCAAGAGCTACCTGCCAAAATGCAAAAGGAGTTGCCTGTATTTTAGGCACAGGTTCTAATACGGGTTTTTATAATGGTAAAAAAATTACTAAAAATAGTCCGGGTCTTGGTTATGTATTAGGGGATGAAGGCAGTGGATCTTATTTAGGAAAAAAAGTAATTCAATATTATTTATATAAAACTTTTGATGAGGATTTAACGTCAAGGTTTGAAAAGAAATTTGCTACCTCTAAGGATGAAATTTTAAATAGTGTGTATAAACAAGCTACTCCTAATAGATACCTTGCCAATTTCACTGAATTTTTAGTAGAGAATAGAGGGCATTATATGATTGAAAATATAATTGAAGATGGCTTAAACGATTTTTTCTACGCACATATAAATAAAATGAATGAAGCCTGGTTGCATCCTATTCATTTTGTAGGTAGTGTAGCCTTTGGCTTCAAGGATATTATTAAGCAACTAGCATTAAGCTATGAAATTGAACTAGGCAGTATTGTTAAATCTCCGATGCAAGGCCTTATAGCTTATCATCAAAAAAATAAATAGCTTTATTTTAGCAGTGCAAGTATATGCATGATATAGAACCTCATTATCATTGGCGCCATTTATACATGGCTGAAGAAGATCCAAGATCCATATTTTTTGGGCGTACTTATAGCGAGTTTGAATTCTCTCAAGCAGTTTATAATTATTATATACATCCACAGTGGGATGAGTTCGGAAGCAAAACCTTATACCTTAAAATACTTTTTGTAGACTACGACTTACAATTTGCCATTATTGAAATGATTGGAGAGTGGAATGATGCCATTGAGAACGATATCATGGAATTAAAAAGAGAAGTGCTAGATAAATTAATGGAAGAAGGTATATATAAATTTATTTTAATTGCAGAAAGCGTTTTTAACTTTCATAGCGGAGACAAAGACTATTATGAAGAATTATACGATGAAATAGCGGATGAAAATGGCTGGGCCGTATTAGTGAATTTCCACCAGGCTTCCCAACACGATTTTTTATTAAGGAAATTAAACCGCTACATAGAACTCATGGAAATAAGTGCTTGGAGAACATATAAACCCGAGGATTTTTTTCAATTAATTGATGATAAGATTTCTCAGAGATTATTATAAAAAATTAATACACTAAGTCCTCATAAGCACCCTGCAACTCATTATAAGCATGGTTGTCCTTGGCTAATTTAGCCTCGGCCATTCCTTTTTCATACCAAATAATGGCCCGCTCTTTTTGACCCATGCGCTCTAGGCATTTGGCAAAATGATAATAAGACCCAATATAATCGGGTGAGTCTGTAAGCACGGCTAGCAGTAAATCATGGGCTTTTTGATCCTCCCCTAATTTAATATATTCCATGGCCAGGGCATGTCTTAAAAAGTTATCCTTAGGTTGTTGATTTAAAAACTCAATAATTCTTTCTATTCGTTGCATCTTGGCTTATATTTGCATTAGTTGCATAAACAACTAACAATTTAACAAAATTAGCTTTATGAAAATATTAGTTTGTATTAGTAAAACACCCGATACGACAGCTAAAATTGCCTTCACCGAAGGTAATACAAAGTTCGATGAAAATGGAGTGCAGTGGATTATCAACCCTTATGACGAATGGTATGCTTTAGTAAGAGCCATTGAATTAAAAGAGAAAGACCCCAGTGCAATTATTCATTTAGTAACAGTTGGCAGTGCAGATGCAGAACCTATTATTAGAAAAGCATTGGCCTTAGGCGGCGATGAAGCCATTCGAATAGATAGTAATAGTAATGATTCTTTTTATGTAGCGAAGCAAATAGCCGCCATTGCAAAAGAAGGTGGTTATCAAATAATATTTACAGGAAAAGAAACCATCGATTATAATAGCGCTTCAATTGGTTCTATGTTATCTGCCCTATTAGATATGCCATTTGTATCGCTTGCCAATAAATTTGATTGCGATGGAACTACTGCTACTGTAAGAAGAGAAATTGAAGGCGGTGAAGAAACCTGCGAAGTAAATTTACCCGTTGTTATAAGTTGTCAAAAAGGAATGGCTGAACAAAGAATACCTAATATGAGAGGTATTATGGCAGCGCGCACTAAACCCTTGAAAGTAGTGAGCCCTGTGGAGGCAACTGCTACAACAAGTATCAAAAAATTTGATACGCCTGCTGCAAAGTCGGGTGTGAAATTAGTAGACCCTGCTAATATGGATGAATTAGTAAAACTATTAAAAGAAGAAGCAAAAGTTATTTAAAAGCATTTTAAAATTATTATATGGTACTAGTATATATAGATCAAGCCGATCAACAAATTAAAAAGTCTTCCCTAGAAGCGATGTCTTATGGTGCAGCCATTGCTAAACAATTAGGATGCGATGTAGCAGCCCTAGTTTTAGGAACGGTGCAAGATAATCTTGCAGACTTAGGAAAAAATGGTGCTCAAAAAGTATTTCATCTTAAAAATGAAAGCTTGAATACACTAGATGTAAAATTACATTCTAACTTAATTGCCGCTGCTGCAAAAAATGCAAATGCTACTGTAGTGGTTTTTGCACATAATATAAATGGCAAGGCCATTGCACCAGCGGTTGCTGTAAAATTAGAGGCAGGATTAGTAACAGGTGCTTCTAGTTTACCAAATACTGAAAATGGTTTTGTAGTTACTAAAACAGTTTTCTCTGGCAAAGCCTTTGCTTCTATTCAAATTGAAACCCCTATAAAAGTTATTGCGATTAATCAAAATAGTTTTGGCTTAGTGGCTTATGAAAATACTGCAACGGTGGAAGAAATAAATATTCCAATACCTGCTGCCTCTATAAAAATTACGAAACTAGAAAAAGTAGAAGGCGAAATACCATTAACAGAAGCCAGCTTAGTGGTAAGTGGTGGACGTGGATTAAAAGGACCAGAACATTGGGGTATTTTACTTGATTTAGCCAAATCCCTTGGTGCCGCTACTGCTTGTAGTCGTCCGGTTTCAGACTCAGATTGGAGACCCCACCACGAACATGTGGGCCAAACAGGTATTCAAATTGCCCCTAATTTATATATAGCCATCGGTATTTCTGGAGCCATTCAGCATTTAGCGGGGGTAAATAGAAGTAAGACGATAGTGGTGATTAACAAGGACCCAGAAGCACCATTTTTCAAAGCTGCCGACTATGGAGTTATTGGAGATGCCTTCGAAATAGTACCCGCCCTTACTACAGCTATTTTAAAAATGAAGTCAAACGCATAGCATAATTATTTAACTTTGGATAGCCATAAAGGCAGTAATTAGCAATATGCAGAAAATTGAACTTGAAATAGTGGCTTTGTCTCATAGCATCACCCAATCTAACTCTTATGCAGTTATTTTAGGAGAGGTGAACGGACTGCGCAGGCTTCCCATTGTCATTGGAGGCTTCGAGGCACAGGCGATTGCAGTGGCTTTGGAAAATATGCACCCTTCTCGCCCACTCACACATGACTTAATGAAAAATTTTATGACTGCTTTTGATATTCAATTGCAAGAAGTATATATATGTGATTTACAAGAAGGTATTTTTTATTCTAAACTAGTTTGCTTTACTGCCAATGATACTATTGAAATTGATAGTAGAACCAGCGATGCATTAGCACTAGCCGTTCGTTTTGGTTGTCCTATTTATGTGTATGCTAATATACTAGAACAAGCAGGTTTAGAAAATGAAAACGCAGAAAAAAATATTACACCTAAAGCTGTTGCTGCTGAACCAGTAGCCAATGATTTAACAAGCATGTCTTTAGTTGAATTAAATAAATTATTACAAGAAGTTTTAGAACAAGAGGACTATATCCGCGCCATTGATATTCGCGATGAAATCAATAAGAAAAATGCGCAAAAGAAATCATAACCAATGATTCAATTCTCTCCTTGCAAAATTAATTTAGGCTTATCTATCTTAGAAAAAAGAGCAGATGGTTTTCATGCATTAGAAACCGTGTTTTACCCAGTGGCCTTGCAGGATATTGTTGAAATAGTGCCAGCAAAATTATTAGCCTTTACACATACCGGTATTTCTATTCCAGGCGACGCTTCCAATAATTTATGTGTCAAAGCTTATCATTTATTAAAAGCCGACTACCCTCATATAGCTGATGTTAAAATACATTTACATAAAAATATCCCCATGGGTGCGGGTTTGGGAGGCGGCTCTGCAAATGGAAGTACTGTACTTCTAATGCTGAATGATTTATTCAATTTGAATATATCCAAAACGCAACTTATTAATTACGCTGCACAATTAGGAAGTGATTGTCCTTTTTTTATTTTTAAAGAAGCCTGTCATGCTACAGGTAGAGGAGAAATACTAGCCCCCATTTCAATTGACTTAAGCAATTATACTATCGCATTAGTTCATCCAGGTATTCATATTGCTACGGCTTGGGCATTTCAACAATTGAAACCTTGCGTAAAAGAAAAATCTATCTTAACTATTATTAAGCAACCTATAGAAACTTGGAAGGCGGAATTAATCAATGATTTCGAAGCTCCTGTTTTCAAAGCACACCCCTTATTAGAAGATTTAAAAAATAATTTATACAGCCAAGGAGCTATTTATGCAAGCATGAGTGGTTCAGGAAGTTCTCTATTTGGCATTTTCCCTAAAGGAACTAAGCTTGCATTGCCCGCTCTAGAAACCACGATTAGAGTGGATCATATTTAATTTGCTTTTGATAGTTTTCAAAAAAAATAATTGCTAACGTTCGTTATTTGAAAATTATTAGCCATTTGTTTAATTCATTAAACAATATTAAAT
>JBEGKS010000044.1:0-7451 GCA_041183945.1 Bacteroidota bacterium
ATATTTTTCCTGTTGGAAGTAAACTGTCATTGTACTCAATTTTGCCATTCGCTTTTAATGTAATTGAGGCATCATTAATACATGTTCCTAATGTAAAATAAGGATGCCATCCGTCCATCATAGGAATGGTTGACTCGCTTAGATTAGTGATACTGGTTTCCACCGTCACTAAATTATTTTTATGCAATTGCCATTTTATAAGTAAGCTATAAGCAAAAGGAAAACCTTTGTCTGTCCCTTTGTATTGGTATATTAAATTTACAATTGCCCCTTCAGCATTTGTCTGCGTGGACTGAACTGTGAATACAGCATCATAGAGTATGCCATGCAGCGCATGTTTTTCATGGTAAAACTTTTCTATAGTATAGGTGGTATCTTCTATTTTATATTGTCCGTTTTCAAGTCTGCAAGAAAAGGGGCTCATTTTTCCCCCTCTAAATCCATTATTTTCAAAATCGCCCCAACCCTTAGAAAAATCATTACCCTCCACTATTTCTAGTGCTTGACCAACTTCCATCACCTGCCAACTATTTAATAAAGCCCCTTTTGTTGCTATCTCAATAACCGTATGAGTACTTCTATCTATTAGACGCAGAAGTTCAAAATGGCTAAGGGGGATAATTTCAATTTCAAAAGACATAAGAAATGGTTTGAATGGAAAATTAAAACTATTCTATTAACTTTGGATAGTAATAAATAAAATATGTATAAAAGTTTATTTTTCGCATGCCTGTTTATCTCTTTAACCAGCCTTGGTCAAAAAGGGAATAAGTATGATAGTACTGTAAAAATGGGTAAGGCAGGTTACCGTATTACTTGTATGAATAGAAGTCTAGAACGTAATACCTTAAATATTAGACCCATTGGATTTAAGTCGGAAGTAAGAGAAGCAAATCTTGAGTTAAGAGGAAGGGTACTGTCTACTGAAATAGATGATTTAAATAATGATGGCTTTCCAGATATTATCATTTTCGTATTGGATGCAAATGATAAACTAAGTCTTTTTAGTGTTGGATCAAGAGACAATGAAAGAATAGAGCCCATTTATTTTCCAGATATAACCAATGATATGCAATTGAGTAAAGGCTATAGAGGAAAGGATGAATACAAATTAGTAGAAGGCGTTTTATTTAGAAAGTTTCCCATTTTTGAATCGGATACCACTATTAAAAAGCCAACTAATAAGGTAAGACAAATTATGTATCGCGTAGTGACAGGAGACCAAGGTGCTTGGAGGTTTAAATCTTTCAAAAGTTTTGAAATGAATGCGGACTAAATGATTGTCCCTTGGTAATCACAATTTTTCCTACTGCTTTTTCATTGCCCATTTCATCTCTTACAAATACAAGGTAAATGCCAGTGGCCACTTTATTGCCCGCAAGAGATTTTCCATTCCAAATAGCTTGTCCACCTAAAGCGCGTGTTTCAAATACCAGGCTTCCACTAATATCTGTAATTTTTACAAGTGCATTTTCTATAAGTCCTCTAAAAGCAATGGGCCCTTCGTAATTAGGAGCAACTGGGTTGGGGAATATTTTAATTTCGCTTTGAGGGGTAGCGCCTTCTGTAGCAAAACCTCTATAGCTAACCATTTCATTTGCTGTATTAAAAAATACATTTCCATATTGAGGCTCAATTAGAATTTGCAAAATAGTATCGTTGGGAAGGGGGCTATTATTTTTGGTGAAATGTTCAATGATGGCAGTTCCATCTGCTGTTAAAAGCCAGGCTCCATTTTGCGTACCTACCCATTTTCTATTCGCTCCATCAACAGCAATACAATTCACAGATTCTCTTTGTAATAATAATCCCAAAAACCCATTCGAATTTTTTATAGTAGGCAAGTAAGCATCACAAACATCTTTACTAATATCTCCGCAATTAAAAATACCAATACCGTTATCGGTGCCCACCCATACAGCGCCTGTATTGTCAAGGGCCACGCTCAATACATTGTTGCTAGGTAAATTCCCTGAAGACTTTGAAGTATTTAATTGTTTCCAGCTAGCAGTACCAAAATATTTATTGGATTGATATACGTATAAACCTTGATTGGCTGGTCCCGGTATCCAGGCCTGCCCTTGATGATTTACCACTATATTTTTCAAACCATTTTTAAGATAGTTTAAAGGAAGGGGTATACTTGTCCATTTATTATCTTGCTTTTGAACAAGTCCTTGTCCATCCTGTAAAGCCCAAAAAATTCCATCTGTAGAAAATTGTATTTGAGTAAAATTCCCTTTGTCTGAACTCGGGCTAATGGTTTCAGTCGTATTTTTATTTATAGTATAATGCAAAAGCGTATTAGCTGCTGAAAACCACCAGCTATCATCTACAGGGTCTATACAAGCAGCGCTAAGTATTGGTAAATTAGTGCTCACTAGCTTAGTATAATTTTTCCAACCAGCATCGGAATAGGCACTGAAGCCTCCTTTATTTGCACCAAAAGGAGCTAGTAGATAATTATTATTTACAAAACTATTCCCTCTAATTTTTTCAGCAGGGCCACCTAGGTTTATATTTTTAGTCTCTGTGTTTTTTATAATTAAACCATTCAGGCTGTCTGCAATCCATAAGTTGTTTTGATCTATTGCTAAATCAATAGGTATGGATAAGTAAGTTTTATCAAGAGTAGTTGTAATAGTATTATTGAAATTTAGATTTAACAAGCTTCCATTAATACCATCTGATTTTAGGATATACAAACCCTCTTTGTGCGCGTATGCATTATTGATGGAATCTGTGCTTGTTTGGTAAATTGGATCCGTTTTTGGCAACTGATAAATATTTTTACTACCTATAGCATATACAATATTATTATTAGTACTTAATTTTTTAATACCAGTGTAACCATTCATTTTTTTCCACTGGTTGCTATTGATATAATTATTTTTTAAAGCAGTACTAAATAAACCTTCTTCTGTTAATGCATATAAGCTATCGGCAGTACTTATTGTTTGATAAGTAATGGTGGCTTGCCTGTTATTATTGGCAAACCAAGTATCCTTAATTTCATGTTTGATTAAATCTATTACAACAATCCCAAAATGGGTAGAAACCAAGGCCCAGGGCCCAAGCATTTGAATGGAGTTTATTTTTTTATTTGCATATACTTTAGATAAGTATATGTCTGCAATTGAAAATATTTCATCCCCTTTTACAATATCAATATTGCTATTACTATAGGCAATCATTAATTGTGATTGCGCCTCATCCCAAGCGATGGCTGCAATTTCAATTTCATGTAGCCCAGTGGATTTACCTAAAAAGTCTATATTGTTTTTTGCATCAATGCTAAATACTTGATTCGGGGTAGCACCATAAAGAAGGTTGCCTTTTACTAAATGCTGTACAGATTTATTATTGTAATGCTCCCTCCAAGTTCCTAGTGGTACTAATTGGTTTTGAGCAGTAGCTTGTAGATATGTTGTCAAACACCATAATCCTAAAAAACATTTTTTAATGATGTTTTTAATTAAGTGAGGCATAGATGGCATCTTGAATTTTAGCTCTTAGATTAGACTCGCTAAAAGCTTTGTTATCTCTTGTGGGGTATACTCTATTGGATAGAAATATAAATAGCAATTCTTTTTCTGGATCGGCCCAAACGCAAGTGCCGGTAAAACCTGTATGGCCAAAAGTACTAGGGGAGGCGCTTAAACAAGGATAGGGGTCTTTAGCGGTGGCATTATTTTTTTCTGGTTTATCAAATCCTAAGCCACGACGACTATTACTCGTATTATACCCTGTAAATGCATCTACGGTACTGGCATTAAAATATGGTACGCCTTCCCATCTACCTTTATTTAAAAGCATTAAATATAATTTTGCTAAATCGCTTGCGTTACTGAATAGTCCTGCATGTCCTGCAATACCTCCCATGACGGAGGCGCCTTCATCATGCACAGCTCCTTGTATTAATTCATGTCTGTAATAATTGTCAAGTTCAGAAGCAGCAATATTTTGAATGGTTGTTTTTTGTAATGGTAAAAATCCGGTGGAAGCCATTCCTAAAGGCGCGTAAAATTGTTGTGTAGCATATTCATGTAAATTCATGCCTGTTACCTGCTCTACAATCATACCTAAGAATATAAAATCATTGTCACTATATACATATTTTCCGGGAGTGGTTACTACACTTCTTAAAATTTTATTTTTAATAGTATCTGACCAACTATCAAGTAAATACTTTGAAGGCGTAATCATTTTATGATGCGCATTATCGGGTACATTCGTAATAAGGCCATCTAGATAAGTTCCGTTAGGCGTAAGCAGGGCTTCATAAAATTTTATATAAGGGTATAAGCCTGCTTGATGTAATAATAAATCTTTCAAGGTAATTTTTGCTTTTTCATTCCCTAGCACCCAGGGCAAATAGTCGCCAATGGTTTTATTAATATCTACCTTACCTTCTTCCACTAATTTCATAATAGATACGGTAGTAGCACTTACTTTAGTCACTGAAGCTAAATCGTAATAAGTATCTAGGGTTACCGGCGCAGAGCCTTCTCCAGCGGTATAGCCATATGCTTTGTTGAAAATTATTTTATTATTTTTTGCCACTAATACTTGACAACCTGGAATAGCTTTTTTTTTAATAGCCTCTTCTATCATAGTATCAATAAAAGACAAATTAGGTGTAGAGGTAGGCGCTGAAATACTTGAACTTGATTCCATCTTATGACTACCTGTGCCAAAGGGTAAGTCTTCGCTCACCGTTACAGGAAGTTCACCTGTGGCTTGTATCTTTCCTTCTACCCATTGAAGTGCTGCTTCTTGAGTAAAGGCATTGTCCTCGTAGGCAAATAAAATATTTTGAATTTTGTTAAATTCACCTACTGCATATGGGTTACCAAATATTAAATGAAACCAATTATTGGGATGGGCTTCATTTAAAAATTGAATAAAGGGTGCAGGAATTTCAAAATGATTAGCCGGTTTGCGATTGTAATTATGTAATCCCACTATAACTTGATCAAACTGAGTCAACGATTTTTTGACTGTTTCAAGTGCAGTGCTATCCTTGGCGTTAACATAAAATATTTGAAAACCATATTTTTCAGTAAGTGACTTGGTTAGCAAATTAGGCTGCGCAAGGTTTAAGGCAATATAGGCAGTCTTTTTTTGAAGGCCAATACCCGCGTTGGTGCTAGGTTTTACAAAACTAAGGGACTGTGCTGTCATCTGTGATTTTAAAGCCGCTACCGATTTGTTTAAATCTGCAATAATATTCGTGGTGTCAATAGCTTGAAAATTACTTAAGCCGTATTTATATTTTGCGGCCAATATTTTTTTAACCCTTGCGTCAATATCTTTTTTAGTAATACGCTTTTCTTTGATGGCCAATTTTATTCTTTCAATAGACTCTCCAATATCACCAGGTAAGCAAAGCATATCATTGCCCGCTAGTATGGCTTGCACATTCGCTTCGCCTCTAGGAAAATAATTACTAATGGCCTTCATGTCTAAAGCATCAGTAACAGTTATACCTTTAAAGCCTAAATCTTTTTTAAGTAAATCATTGATGGCTTTATAAGATAATGATGTCGCATACTTGGGTCGGTTGTCAATGGCAGGTACCGACAAATGACCAACCATCACCGATTCAATACCTGCATCTATCAAGGCTTTGAAAGGCGCTAATTCCATTTCAGTTAATTGCTCCATGCTTTTGTTAATCATTGGAATATCAACATGAGAATCTACCGATACATCTCCGTGTCCTGGAAAATGTTTAGCCGTAGCCATAATGCCATTGTCTTGCATGCCTTTCATATAAGCAATACCATGTTGAATGACTCTTTGTTTATTTTGACCAAAACTTCTTTCGTTAATTACTGGATTACCTGGATTATTATTAATGTCTACATCGGGTGCATAGTTCACTTGTATACCTAATCTTTTGCATTGTGCTGCTACCGCAACGCCCATTTGATATACTAAATTATCAGAGGCAATCGCGCCTAAAGAAAGTTGTCTTGGAAACATCTCAACACTGTCTAGACGCATGCCCACGCCCCATTCTGCGTCCATGGTAATAAGTAGTGGTGTTTTAGCAATGGACTGATAAAAGTTGGTTTGCATAGCTTCTCTCACAGGGCCTCCTTGAAAAAAACATAAACCACCTACATTGTACTTTTTTATAATTTCTGTAAGTGTATCTAATTTTTTTGCATCCCAATTACTATGTGCTCTAATAATCATTAATTGCGCAATCTTCTCGTCTAATGACAATTGCTTAAATTGATGTTTAATCCATTTTTTTTCTGCCTTGCTTTGCGAAAAGCCCTGCGTAAGAAAAAATAAACAAAGTGTAAGAAGGACTAGTATTTTTTTCATGTGTAATTTTTTTATGCAATCTTTACTAATAGCTATTAGCGGTATTGCAATTTAAGGATAAAAAAAAACTTACCCTAGGTTAGGTAAGCTTTTTATATAAGTTAGGAGAGGGTAAGTCAAAGGCCTATGCCTTTGCTTCTTCTGCTTCAGCTTCGTCGTCTGCCTCTGGCAAG
Source organism: Bacteroidota bacterium (assembly GCA_041183945.1). Lineage (GTDB taxonomy): Bacteria > Bacteroidota > Bacteroidia > Chitinophagales > Chitinophagaceae > Sediminibacterium. The sequence goes on from JBEGKS010000044.1 coordinate 6,513, forward strand.
GTAGGTTCTACCTTATGCTTTTGCAATTGTGCAAACCATTTTACCATTTTCTTCATATCACTCGCATACACTCTTGTAAAGTCCATATTGGGGTAAGTCTTTTTGAAATAGGCTTCTACCGATTTGGGATCTTTTTCATTAGGTAAGGCTTCCTTAGATTTACCCATGGCAATAAATACTTCCGCTAAAAATACGTTTTCGCGGGTCGTAAATACCTCAATACTCTCTAAATGAGAGAACTGATGCGCTCTTGAGCTTATAAATTGAGTGGCATCATTTTCTAGTGATTTAGCTATCGCGCCATCGCTTTTGCTGGTCAATAATTCAAATAATCCTGGTAGGCCAGAAACGGCGATTAGTTTGCTGTATTCCATAAATTCGGTGTAGTTTTTTTACGGGCGCAAATTACTGAAAAACACCCAATTTTCGTTTTTTAAACTACCTTTGTTTATCAATAAAACTAAAGGGTATGCCAGGTTTTGAATTCTTTGGAGCGGAAGAAAAAAAAGAAGTAAATGAGGTCCTAGAGACAGGTATTCTAATGCGTTATGGTTTCGATGGCCCAAGAAAAGGGATCTGGAAATCAAAAGAGCTAGAACAGGCTATTTGTAGCCGTTTTGGTACTCAATACGCGCAATTAACATCTAGTGGTACTGCAGCTTTAACCACTGCAATGGTATCATTAGGTATAGGCGCTGGAGATGAGGTGATTATGCCTGCCTTTACTTTTGTTGCAAGTTTTGAAGCCATTTTAAGTGTGGGTGCAGTGCCAGTTTTAGTAGATATTGATAGTTCACTTACATTAGACCCTGCAGCTGTGGAAGCTGCCATTACTCCTAAAACAAAATGTATCATGCCCGTGCATATGTGCGGAAGCATGGCCGATTTAGATGCCTTAAAGGCCATCTGCGATAAACATCAATTAATATTATTGGAAGA
>JBEGKS010000045.1:0-8709 GCA_041183945.1 Bacteroidota bacterium
GCATTTCAGGGGTTCTACAAAATGAAAAAGGAAATTCAATTGAAGGTGCTACAATAAGTATTTTAAATACCAGCTTGCAAACTATTAGCAACCAAAAAGGCTTTTTTGCATTCTATGAATTAAAAAATGGCAACTATACTCTTTCCATAAAATCATTGGGGTATGCAGAAATTTCAAAAGAAATTTATATTAACGCAGCTAGCAATTCTACAACTACGAATATAAAAATAACGCTAATTGCTTCAACGAATCAATTAGATGAAGTAGTAGTAACTGCAGAAAAAAAAGAAGAACTAATTCAAAAAATTCCAGCAAGTATTTCTTCATTAAATGCAAAACAAGTAAATGCTTTTAATTTATGGAATACAAAAGAAATTACGGGTATTGTTCCGAATGTTTATAGCGCCGACCCTGGTGATAATAGAGATGTGAGCTCTGTAAGAGGCATTGCCACTAGCTCTTACGATCCTACAGTAACAACCTATATTGACGGAGTGAATCAATTTAGTTTAGACACTTATATTCCAACCTTGTTCGATATTGAAAGAATTGAAGTGCTTCGTGGACCACAAGGAACTTTGTACGGAAGAAATGCCATGGGTGGCGTGATAAATATTATTACTAAACAACCTACGAATACTAAAACTAGTTTTTTCGATATTAGTGTAGGCAATTATAATCAAAGAAGAATTACATCAGGCATTAAAACGCCGCTTATAAAAGATAAATTATTTTTTGGCGCTTCTATCTTATCTAATAAAAGAGATGGTTTTTACACCAATGATTTTACGCAAACTAGTTATGACAATCAAAACGGATTTTCTGGAAATTATTTTTTAAAATATATAGCAAGTAGTCGTTGGGGTGCCGTTTTAAATTTCAAACATCATGCCAATGAGAATCAAGGGCCCTTCCCTTTGGTTTTTGGAACAGAGGATGCACTTGGCAACCCTTATCGTTTAAATCAAAACAGCACCACTACTATGAAGGACAAGACCTCTAATACCAGCTTGTCTATTCGCTATGCGGGTAGTGGCTTTAACTTTAGTAGCCAAACTGCTTACCAACAAAACTACCGTTATTACACCACCCCCATAGATGGCGATTTTTCTCCCATCGATGCCATATCTATTATCAATAATTATGGAAATAACTGGAATAATATTAAAGTGCTTACCCAGGATTTTAAATTTAGTAGCAACTATAGTAATAGTAAATTCAAATGGACCGCAGGTGCTTTTTTGTTTTATCAAGATGCGCCAGTAAAACAAACTACTCGTTTTGGAATAGATGCTAATTTAATGATGATTGGAGATTCTTTGTTTAGCACCACTAGTATTAGTACCACTATTAAAAAAGGGCTAGCATTTTATGGACAAGTTAGTTATGCATTAAGCGATCAATTCAATATCAATTTAGGATTAAGAAATGATTTTGAAAATCAATCTGAATCGGTATTGGGCACTTACCAACACGATCCAAGTATTGAACAATACATAACAAGATCAGATACCCTAGGCCGCACCAATTTCAATGCCCTTTCTCCAAAATTGTCATTAGATTATCAAGTAAATAATACTAGTGTATGGTATGGAAATTACAGCAGAGGATTTAGAGCAGGTGGGTTATCTCCACTCTCCTCAGACCCTTCACAGCCGCCACTCTTGGGCTACCTACCAGAGTACAGTAGTAACTTTGAAACAGGTATTAAAAACAATTGGTTGAACAATAAATTAATTGTAAACATTGCTTTATTTTATACCAAAATAACAGATGCACAAGTGCCAAGTTTAATTTTACCTGATGCTATTACTATTACAAAAAATACAGGACAATTAACAAGTAAAGGAATAGAAGCAGAAATATTTGCCATCCCTGCAAAAGGTTTATTCTTGCAATATTCTTTTGGAACAACGAACGCACGCTTTGATAAATTAGATATTGCTTCTCAAGGATCCACTTTGAATTTAGCAGGCAAGCATCCTATCTTCTCTCCCAATGCTACTTCTTTATTAGCAGCACAATATAGTTTTCCTCTAAATGCAAAATTAAAAATAATGACAAGGGCTGAATGGAAATATATTGGCACTACCTATTTTGATCTCGCCAATACCATTGAGCAAACACCTTATCATTTATTGAATGCAAAAGCAGGTATTGAAACTGAAAAAATAGCGCTCTATTTTTGGGCTAAAAACTTAGCAGGTACCAAGTATATTTCATATGGCTATGATTTTGGCGCAGTGCACCTGGGAGACCCTGCCATTTGGGGCAGCAGTTTATCCTTCAAATTCTAGGAAAAAACCTTTGTTTTTACAGTTAAGGGATGATATTTATCAGACCTAGGGTTCTACTTTAACAAAATCACGTAAAGCGTGGATTATATGTGGATTACCTAGGGTTTTATTAGCCGTTTTATTGCTACTTTACAGCATCATTTTTATACCAAAAATACTATGGGTGCTATTTCATTAATTGCCTTATTAATTGCCGCTATTGCTTTTTCTGCTGGTGGTATTTTAGTGGGAAAAATTCTAGTAAAAGGAAGCAAAAATCCTCAAAAAGGTCAGGCCTATGAGTGCGGTATTCCCACCGACACTTCCCCTTGGCATCAGTTCAATGTGGGCTATTACTTATTTGCCTTACTATTTTTAATTTTTGATGTGGAATTGGTGTTTTTATACCCATGGGCCGTGGTAGTTAAAAAAGTAGGCATGGTTGCCTTAGTTGAAATTATCGTTTTCATATTTATATTATTCATGGGCTTTTTATACGCTCATAAAAAAGGTGCATTAAAATGGAGTTAAAAGAAAAAATAGCAGGCAACGAACCTTTTCCAGGTATCGTGCACGATACACCAGGTGGTGGTATTGTGGTTAGTACTTTTGATAGTATTATAAATTGGGCGCGTTCCAATTCTTTATGGCCTTTGTCTTTTGCCACAAGTTGTTGTGGTATTGAAATGATGTCTACTGCTTCTGCCAAATATGATTTTTCTCGTTTTGGTTTTGAAGTAGCAAGAGCCTCACCGCGTCAAGCCGATGTTATTATTATAGCAGGTACCATTGTAAATAAAATGGCGCCCGTCTTAAAAAGATTATACGATCAAATGGCCGATCCTAAATATGTAATTGCCATGGGCGCTTGTGCTATTAGTGGTGGCCCGTTTTTTTACAACACTTATTCTGTGGTGAAAGGCGCCGATCATATTATTCCAGTGGATGTGTACATTCCTGGTTGCCCTCCTCGCCCCGAAGCATTGTTACACTCTTTAATTTCCTTGCAAGAGAAAATTAAATTAGGCATGACACGCGAACAAATTAGAGGAGAATTTAAAGTATAGAAAAAATACAACAATGACCAACGAAGAAATAAAAGAATACATCAGCACTCTTGCCCCAGCAGCCACTTACGATGAAACAGGCGAATGGTTGAATATATTAGTAGAACCTACTGCCTTAAAGCCATTGATGGCAGATTTAAGAACAGGCAAAATGCAAATGAACTATTTGTTTTGTCTAACCTGTGTTGATTTTAAAACACATTTGACAATGGTGTATCATTTATCTGCTACCACGCATCGTCAAAGCATTGTTATTAAAGCAAATGTAAATAGAGATACTCCTGTTATTGAAACAGTTTGTGACATTTGGAGAACCGCAGAATTTTTAGAGCGTGAAGTATTTGAAATGTTTGGCGTCAATTTCACGAACCACCCCGACTTAAGAAAATTAATATTGGAAGATGATTTCAAAGGATTTCCATTAAGAAAAGATTTTGAAGATCCTATCAACATGATAAAATTATAATAGGCAGATGTACAATCAAACTGAAATACTAAAAGATACCAGTGAATTAGGTGCCGATGGCGAACTAGTCATTAATATGGGACCTCAACACCCTGCCACCCATGGTGTACTTCATTTAGTGGTTACTTTAAATGGAGAGACCATAAAAAAAATTGAACCGCATTTAGGTTATATCCACCGCTCTATTGAAAAAATGTGCGAGAGTTTAACGTATCGTCAATTTATTTATGTGACAAGCAGAATGGATTACTTATCCTCTCACATTAATAATTTAGGCTGCGCATTACTCGTTGAAAAAGGAATGGCTATTGAAGTACCAGACCGTGCTAAATATGTGCGTGTAATTTTAAGTGAATTAACACGTATCGCCTCTCATGAACTTTGGTTAGGTGCGATGGCCATGGACTTAGGCGCTTTCACGCCTTTCTTTTACGCATTTAGAGAAAGAGAAATGATCACCGATATTATGGAAGATACCTGCGGTGCAAGATTAACCATGAACTATATTGTACCCGGTGGATTGATGTATGATATTCATCCCGATTTTCAAAAGAAAGTAAAAGCCTTTATCACACAATTCAAATCTAAAGTAACCGAGTACGAAGATTTAGTCACCAACAATGTTATTTTCCAAAGCAGAACCAAGGGCGTAGGAATATTAACTGCAGAAGATGCTATTTCTTATGGTTGCACAGGCCCAGTAGCAAGAGCTAGTGGTGTAAGTTGTGATATCAGAAAACTTTATCCTTACGAAGTTTATGATAAAGTAGAATTTGATGAAGTAATTGAAACGGCGGGCGATTCATTTGCTCGTTATATAGTGCGCGTGAAAGAAATGAATCAATCAATTCGCATTATTGAACAACTCATTGACAATATTCCAGAAGGAGATTTTGTTGGCAAAACAAAAAATGTATTAAAACTACCTAAGGGTGAATTTTATACAAGAGTAGAAACGGCTAGAGGTGAATTTGGCGTATTTGTAGTAAGCGAAGGTGGTACTACACCGCATAGAATTAAATTCAGGTCTCCAGGATTTTCGAACTTATCTGTACTGAATCATATTGCAGCAGGAAGTAAGATTGGGGACTTAATGGCAAGTATGGGTACACTTGACTTAGTGATACCTGATATTGATAGATAGGATAGATATAGAATAATATTCGAATAAAATATAGTTTGAATTGTAAGTTATATAAAACAGAAACGCATGTTTAGTTTAGAAGGAATTACAACCAGTGTTCAAGATTGGTTATTTATGAAGTTTAATCCCAGCATGGCACTCGCAATGGAATGTGTCATTGTTATTTTGTTAGCTATAAGTTTATTTGCCATATTAGGTTTGGTGTTGGTACTTATGGAAAGAAAGGTAGCTGCGCATATTCAAATTCGTTTGGGACCGAACCGTGTTGGACCTGGAGGAATGTTTCAAACGGTGGCCGATACTTTGAAATTAATAATGAAAGAAGGCTTGGTGCCCGATATGGCTGATAAATTTTTATTCAACCTAGCCCCTTTTGTGGTTATGATGGTGGGTATGTTATTATTAGCACCCATTGCATTTGCGAAGAACTTTCAAATCTGGGATATTAATATTGGGGTCTTATATATCTCCTCGGTTTCTTCTTTATCCGTAATTGGTATATTAATGGCAGGCTGGGCAAGTAATAATAAGTATTCTTTATTAGGTGCTATGCGCAGTGGTGCTCAAATTGTAAGCTATGAATTGTCTGCTGGCTTTGCAGTATTAACCATTGTGGTACTTACGGGTAGTTTACAAATTTCTGAAATTGTGAAAGCACAAGAAAATGGTTGGTGGATATTTAAAGGACATATTCCTGCTATCATTGCTTTTGTTTTATACATTATTGCAGTTACTGCTGAAACCAATCGTGCACCTTTTGACTTAGCAGAAGCAGAGTCGGAATTAACAGCAGGTTTTCATACCGAATATTCAGGTATGCGTTTTGCCTTATTCTTTTTAGCAGAATACATTAACATATTTATTGTTTGTGCTATTGGGGCTACTTTGTTTTTTGGAGGATGGATGCCACTACATATTGGTAACTGGGCAGCATTCAATCATATCATGGATTATATCCCCTCTTCAGTTTGGTTTATGGGAAAAACATTTTTCTTGATCTTTTTGATTATGTGGTTTAGATGGACCTTCCCAAGACTGCGCGTAGATCAATTATTAAATTTAGAATGGAAATATTTATTACCGATAAGTTTGTTTAACCTTTTATTAGTAGCAATTATTGCAATACTAGGTTGGCATTTTTAATATTAAATAATTTAGAAAATGTTTTTGAAAGAATATATAGCAGATGTAGTGAACGGCGTAAGTTCTTTGTTAAAAGGAATGCGCAAAACAGGTTATTACTTTGTGCACCCTAAAGAAATTATTACAGAGCAGTACCCCGACAACCGTGCCACCTTATTAATGTCAGAAAGGTTTAAAGGCGAAGTAGTCATGCCGCATGACGCTCAAAATGAACATGCTTGTACTGGTTGTACAGCTTGTGAACTAGCATGTCCGAATGGAACTATTAAAGTAGTAACAAAGTTTGAAGTATCACCAGAAGGCAAAAAGAAAAAAGCCATTGACGCTTTAGTATATCGACTAGAGCTTTGTACCATGTGTAATTTATGTGTGGTGGCCTGCCCAAGTGATGCGATTAAAATGGCGCCTAATTTTGAACACAGCGTTTTTGATAGAACCAAATTAACCAAAGTATTAAATCAACCAGGATCTAAAATAAGGGAGGGAATAGAATAATGAATACATCAGCCATCATATTTTACGCCATTGCTACACTTATATTAGGTGCGGCATTATTAGCCGTGACTACACTTAAAATATTTCGATCAGCCATTTGGTTGTTATTTTCTTTAGTAGGTATTGCAGCGCTTTATTTTTGGATGCAAGTAGAATTTATTGCAGCCATTCAAATTGTAGTGTATGTAGGAGGAATTGTAGTCTTAATTATCTTCTCTATTTTCTTAACCCAACAATCGGGTAAGGAAATGGCTAAGCCTGCCACAAGTAAAATTATTTTTTCTGCATTGGCTGCTTTGCTAGGCATTGCTTTTACTTTTAATTTAATCAATCATTACGGATTCAATACTTTATCATCACAACCTTTTAATACCAGTGTAAGTGAAATTGGTACTCAAATGCTAAGCACCACTTCACATGGTTTTATTTTACCTTTTGAGGTAGTGAGTATGTTATTATTAGCTGCCATGGTAGGTTGTATTGTAATTGCCATGAAGCCCACAAGTGCTGATATTGTTCACCTAAACAAAAAGGAGGATTAATACTATGAATGAAGTACCCTTAACCCATATACTTTTTCTAAGCACTGCCCTATTTTTTATAGGCATGTATGGATTATTTACTAGAAGAAACTTAATTACTATGTTAATGTCTATTGAACTTATGCTTAATAGCGTGAATATTAATTTTGTTGCTTTTAATAAATATTTATTCCCCGATAAACTAGATTTGCAGCAGCGGAAGCCGCGGTGGCCATTGCCATTATCATTAATTTATATCGCAGTCATCAATCTATTGATGTAGACGATGCAACAGAAATGAAATTTTAATTATGTCAAACTACTTATATATACTTTGGATTCCTTTATTACCTCTAGCTACCTTTGTAGTATTAGGTTTATTCGGACGCAAATACTTTGCTAAAACAGCAGGTATTATTTCTACTGCTTCCCTATTAACTTCTACCATCCTATCTTTTGTAGCTGCTAAGCAATACTTTTTTCTAGATGGGAAAGTAAACGGGGTGTATCAAAAAATTATTGCCTTAAAATATACTTGGTTACAGTTTAGCCCCAATGTCTCTATTGATATGGGCGTAATAGTAGATCCTATTTCAGTCATGATGCTTATCGTGGTCACTTCTGTTTCTTTAATGGTGCATGTATTTAGTTTAGGTTATATGAAAGGGGAAGAGCGCTTTGCTACTTACTACGCCTTCTTGTCTTTATTCACCTTCTCTATGTTGGGTTTAATATTATCTGTTAATATTTTCCAAGTGTATATGTTCTGGGAATTAGTGGGTGTATCTAGTTTCTTATTAATTGGTTACTACTTTAATAAACCTTCAGCTGTAGCGGCTTCTAAAAAAGCATTTATTGTAACACGCTTTGCCGATTTAGGCTTTTTAATAGGCATTATGATTATGGGCTTCTACGGAGGTACTTTAGATATTGGATTGTTGATAGAGAAATTTACATCGGCTCAGTCTCCTGAATTTTTAAGCATAACAAGTGCTAGCTTTTTAGGGGCTAGTATGCTTACTTGGGGACTTACTTTAATATTTATGGGTGGCGCAGGAAAGTCGGCTATGTTTCCTTTGCATATTTGGTTGCCCGATGCCATGGAAGGACCAACTCCAGTATCGGCATTAATTCACGCAGCTACCATGGTAGTAGCGGGTGTTTATTTAGTAGCTAGATTATTTCCCATCTTCTCCATGGATGAAGCTGCTTTAACCATTGTCACTTATGTAGGTGCTTTTTCAGCACTTCTTGCAGCCATTATTGCATGTACACAAACCGATATAAAAAGAGTACTTGCTTATTCTACTATGTCGCAAATTGGTTATATGATGTTTGCCTTAGGTATTTCAAAAAATGGTGGAGAAAATGGATTAGGCTATATGGCTTCTATGTTTCATTTATTTACGCATGCATTCTTTAAGAGTTTATTATTCTTAGGCGCAGGCTCGGTTATACATATGGTTCATAGCAATGAAATGAAAGATATGGGTGGATTAAGAAAATTAATGCCCATCACGCATGCAGCTTTTTTAATTGCTTGTTTAGCTATTGCTGGTATTCCTCCTTTTGCAGGATTTTTTAGTAAGGAAGAAAT
>JBEGKS010000046.1:0-3199 GCA_041183945.1 Bacteroidota bacterium
GAGAATCGGGAACGCCTATGTTGAGATCACTACTAACAAACCTGAAAAGAGTTTATTAGAACCACAAAAGAAAACGGCTGGACGTAACTTCCAAGGTCGTCGTGCTATGCGTTACATGGGTGGCGGACATAGACAACATTATCGTATCATCGATTTCAAGAGAAATAAAACTGGAATGGAAGCTACTGTAGTTTCTATCGAGTACGATCCAAACAGAACAGCATTTATCGCTTTAGTACAATATACTGATGGCGAGAAAAGATATATTATTTGTCCTCAAGGTTTACAAGTTGGTACGAAAGTATCTTCTGGTGAGTCTGTTGCACCAGAAGTAGGGAATGCATTACCAATGAAATCAATTCCATTAGGTACAATCATTCACAACGTTGAAATGCAACCAGGTCAAGGTGGAAAATTAGTACGTAGTGCTGGTTCTTCTGCTCAATTAGCGAACAAGGAAGATGATTATGCAGTTTTAAAAATGCCTTCTGGTGAATTACGTAAAGTTTTAATTAACTGTTACGCAACTGTAGGTGTTGTTTCTAATAGCGATCACAACTTGGAAACAGCTGGTAAGGCTGGTAGAAATCGTTGGAAAGGCGTTCGTCCTCGTGTAAGAGGTGTTGCCATGAACCCAGTGGATCATCCGATGGGTGGTGGTGAAGGTAGAGCGTCTGGTGGACATCCAAGAAGCAGAACTGGTAAGTATGCTAAAGGAGAAAAAACTAGAACAAGAGGAAAAGGTAGCGACAAGTTGATCATTCAACGTCGTGACGGTAAAAAATTGACAAAATAATTTAACAATCAAATTAACTCGTTACTATGGGTCGTTCGATTAAAAAAGGTCCTTATATAGATCATAACCTTGAAGAAAAAGTAGAGGGTATGAACGGAGGCAAAACTAAGAAAGGTGTAATTAAAACTTGGAGTCGTAGAAGTACAATTTCTCCAGAATTTGTTGGACATACTTTTGCAGTTCATAACGGAAATAAATTTATCCCTGTGTATGTTACCGAATTCATGGTAGGACACAAATTGGGTGAATTCTCTCCAACAAGAAACTTCAGAGGTCACGCTGGAGCAAAGAAATAAAAAACTAGTCATAAACACATTAAGAAATGGAAGCAGTAGCTAAACTAAACAATTATCCCACAGGCCCTCGTAAGATGCGTTTGCTTGCAGACGTTATACGTGGCATGGAAGTGGAGAAAGCATTGGCAATTTTGGAGTTCCATCCACAACACAACGCTGTGCCTTTGGCAAAGTTGTTGAAAAGTGCCATTAACAATTGGGAACAAAAAAATGAAGGCGCAAGCGCGGCAGATAGCAGCTTGGTTGTAAAAACAGTTTTTGTTGACGGTGGTCGTACGTTAAAGCGTATGCGTCCAGCGCCTCAAGGCCGTGGATACAGAGTGCGTAAGCGTAGTAACCACGTTACTATGATTGTAGATAAGAAATCAGATTTAAAAAACTAAATATTCTAAACCATTACTATGGGTCAGAAAGCAAATCCAATTGGAAACAGACTAGGCATCATCCGCGGATGGGAAAGCAACTGGTACGGAAGTAAAAAAGACTACGCTACTAAGTTGATCGAGGACCATAAAATCCGCACTTATTTAAATGCGCGTATTAGCAAAGGCGGCATCGCACGTATTGTGATTGAGCGTACTTTAGGTAAGTTGATTACAACTATTCATACCTCTAAACCAGGTATCATCATCGGTAAAGGTGGTGGAGAAGTAGATCGTATCAAGGAAGAGTTAAAGAAATTAACTGGTAAAGATGATGTTCAAATCAACATCTTAGAAATTCGTCGTCCAGAGTTAGATGCAACAATTGTTGGAGATACCATTGCACGTCAAATTGAAAACCGTATTAACTACAAGCGTGCTATTAAAATGGCTATCGCTTCTACTTTAAGAATGGGTGCAGAAGGTATTAAAGTAAAAGTAGGTGGACGTATTGGTGGTGCAGAGATTGCACGTAGCGAAGAAATCAAACAAGGCCGTGTTCCTTTACATACTTTCAGAATGGACATCGATTACGCCAACGTATACGCTTTAACAGTGTATGGTAAAATCGGTATCAAAGTATGGATTTGTAAAGGCGAGGTTTTAGGAAAACGCGAATTAAATCCAAACTTCATCGGTGGTAAAGAAGGTGGAGAAAGAGCGGACCGCCCAGGTGGAGATCGCGGTGGATTTGATCGTGGAAATGATCGTCGTCCAGGTGGCGGTGGTGGAGGAAGAAAAAGATAATTAAATTATAAAAAGAGTATAACAATAACAATATGTTACAGCCAAAAAGAAGTAAACATAGAAAACAACAGAAAGGACGTATTCGCGAAATCGCGAAGCGCGGAGCTTCTATTGCATTTGGTTCTTTTGCATTAAAATCATTAGATCCAATTTGGTTAACCAACAGACAATTAGAGTCTGCGCGTCAAGCCATGACACGTGCAATGAAAAGAGAAGGAAAGGTATGGATTCGTGTTTTCCCAGATAAGATCATTACGCGTAAGCCTGCAGAGGTGAGAATGGGTAAAGGTAAGGGTAACCCTGAATTCTGGGCAGCAGTAGTTGAACCAGGACGTATCATCTTTGAAATAGATGGTGTCACTCCAGAAGTTGCTAAAGAAGCAATGGGTTTAGCGGCTCAAAAATTACCGATCAGAACAAAATTCGTTACAAGAAGAGATTTGTAATATAATAAAGTAGCAACAAAAAGAAGTAATAAAAAAAGTATTCGCTATGGCAGACAAAAAATATGAATTTAATAAAGGTTTAAAAGATTTAACCGTTACCGATTTAAAAGCGCGTATCGATGAAGATCAATTAAGACTTAAGAAACTAGAGTTCGCTCATGCTATTTCTCCTTTAGAGAATCCAATGAGTATCCGCGGACTTCGTAAAGATATTGCCCGTTTAAAAACGGAATTAAAGAAAAAAGAGTTAGGTATCTAATTAAAAAAAAGCAGATAAGCTAACCAAAAATTAATAACAATGGTAGAAAGAAATTTACGTAAAATGAGAATCGGTGTTGTCACTAGCGACAAAATGGATAAAACCATTACAGTAGCAGTGGAAAGAAAAGTAAAACACCCGATCTATGGAAAGTTCGTGAAAAAAACAACTAAGTTCCATGCGCACGATGAAAAACAAGAGTGCACAATTGGTGACATAGTTAAAATCATGGA
>JBEGKS010000046.1:3204-10871 GCA_041183945.1 Bacteroidota bacterium
GCTAAATAAACTAATTCAAAAAGGAAATAAACAGTATTCACCCGACCTTGAAAAAGGAAGGAAAAAAGCTTAAAGCTAAAAAAAATGATTCAGCAAGAAAGTAGGCTCAATGTAGCTGATAATAGTGGCGCCAAAGAAGTTCTTTGTATCAAAGTACTAGGAAATAGCGGGCAAGACTATGCAAAAATCGGTGACAAAATTGTTGTTACTGTAAAAGATGCAATCCCTGCAGGCGGTATCAAAAAAGGTACTGTATCTAAAGCAGTTATTGTACGTACAAAAAACAAATTACGTCGTAAGGACGGATCTTATATCCGTTTTGATGACAATGCAGTTGTATTATTAAACACTTCAGACGAGCCAAGAGGTACCCGTATTTTTGGGCCAGTGGCACGTGAATTGCGTGATAAAGGATACATGAAAATTGTTTCATTAATAAATTATAAATAATTATGAGTAACAGATTCAAACCCAAATTCAACATCAAGAAAGGCGACACTGTAGTAGTGATTGCTGGTGATGACAAGGACTTGAAAAAGCCTCGCACCGTGTTGGAAGTAATGGCGGCATCATTAAAGTAGAAGCTTCTATTAGCATTAGTAATGTAATGTTATGGGATGCAAAAAGCACAGCTGCTACTAAAGTGAAGCGTACAAGAGTAGACGGAAAATTAGTAAGAACTTCAAAAAAATCAGGGGAGGTAATTAAATAATGAGCACAGTAAAATATACTCCAAGATTAGCAGACAAGTACACTAAAGAAGTGATACCTGCTTTATCAAAAAAGTTTGGTTACAAGTCTGTAATGCAAACTCCTAAGTTGGAAAAAATTTGCATCAACCGTGGTGTGAATGGCGCAGTAAATGACAAGAAATTAGTTGACATCGCATTAGACGAGTTAACAATGATTACTGGTCAGAAAGCTGTTCCAACAATGTCTAAAAAAGATATCTCTAACTTTAAATTACGTAAGGGTATGCCAATTGGCGCTCGCGTAACTTTAAGAGGAGTGAAAATGTACGAATTCTTAGATCGTTTAGTTTCTGTAGCACTACCTCGTGTACGTGACTTCAAAGGAATTAGCGATAAAGCTTTCGATGGTCGTGGCAACTATACATTAGGTGTTACTGAGCAAATCATTTTCCCAGAAATTGATATCGATAAAGTAAATAAGATCACTGGTTTGGATATCACTTTTGTGACATCTGCAGGATCTAACGAAGAAGCATACGAATTATTAAAAGAATTAGGTATGCCATTCAAGAATAGCAAAAAAGACAATAACTAAAATAACAAGTTAAAAAAGAATTATGGCAAAAGAATCTATCAAGGCCAGACAAAAGAAGCGTGAAAAAACGGTTAAGAAATTTGCTGAAAAGCGCGCTGCTTTAAAAGCTGCTGGTGATTATGCAGGTTTAGACAAATTACCTAAAAATGCATCACCTGTTCGTCTAAAAAATCGTTGTCAATTAACGGGTCGTCCTAAAGGGTATATCCGTTACTTCGGAGTATCAAGGATTGTCTTCCGCGATATGGCTTTGAATGGTTTAATTCCAGGTGTTAAAAAAGCAAGCTGGTAATTTAATTAACAAAATTTAGAACTGATTTAAAATAGTAATATGGTAACAGATCCAATAGCAGACTACTTAACAAGAATACGTAACGCCCAAATGGCGCAACACCGTATCGTTGAAATTCCTGCTTCCAACTTAAAAAAGCGTATCACTGAAATATTGTATGATCAAGGATATATCTTGAAATACAAATTTGAAGATGATAGTAAACAAGGGTTAATTAAGATTGCCTTGAAGTACGATCCATCTACAAAGCAACCAGCGATTCGTTCTTTAGATCGTATTAGTCGTCCAGGTTTGCGTCAATATGCAAAGCCAGCTGAAATTAAAAGAGTAAGCAATGGTTTAGGTATTGCCATCTTAAGTACTTCAAAAGGAGTATTAACAGACAAGCAAGCAAAGGCGAACAATGTAGGTGGCGAGGTATTATGTGCTATCTCTTAAGAAAATAAATTCATTACTTGATTTGTACTTAAGCCTTTAGTCGGGGCTGAAAGCAACCAAGTATCAAACAAAATAAAAAAAACGACTATGTCTAGAATTGGAAAAAAACCGGTAAGTATCCCAAAAGGGGTAACTGTAACTGTAGATGGTGCAGTGGTAACTGTAAAAGGACCTAAAGGAACTTTAACACAAGAAATTGATCGTGATATTCAAATTGAAATCACTGCTGAAGAGTTAATCGTTAAGCGTCCAACAGAACAAATTCGTCACAGAGCTATGCACGGTTTATACCGTTCTTTAATTAGCAACTTAGTGAAAGGTGTTACTGAAGGATACAAAAAAGACTTAGAATTAGTGGGTGTGGGTTTCAAAGCCACAAACGCTGGTAATATATTAGACCTTGCTTTAGGATATTCTCACAATATCATTTTTGAAGTACCTAAAGAATTAAAAGTAACTACTACTACAGAGAAAGGACAAAATCCTAAAATCTTTTTAGAGGGTAGCGACAAACAATTAATTGGACAAGTAGCTGCTAAGATTCGTGGTTTACGTAAACCAGAACCATACAAAGGTAAAGGGGTACGTTACTCTGATGAGGTGGTAAGAAGAAAAGCAGGTAAAGCAGCAGGTAAATAAACATTAAAAAAAACAGGGCGGCAGCATCGCTCGACTAAAAAATAAATAACATGAGTAAATTAGCTCAAAGACAAAAGATCAGATATAGAATTCGCAAAAAAGTAACAGGTACTGCAGCGAAACCTCGTTTATCTGTATTTAGAAGTAACGCCGATATTTATTGTCAATTAATTGATGATGTAAACGGAGTAACATTAGCTTCTTCTTCTTCTAGAGAAGCAGATATTGCAGCTCAAAAAGTAGCTAAAATTGATAAAGCAAAATTAGCTGGTCAATCAGTTGCTAAAAAAGCGGCAGCGCTTTCAATCACAACATGTGTATTCGACAGAGGTGGTAATTTATACCACGGTAGAATTAAGGCAGTTGCGGAAGGTGCAAGAGAGGGTGGATTACAATTTTAATTCGATAAAAATACTAATAGAAAATCATGTCTAAAGTAAATGTAAATAAAGTTAAAGCAGCAGGTGATGTAGAACTAAAAGAAAAAGTAGTTTCTATCAACCGTGTAGTTAAAACAACAAAGGGTGGTCGTACTTTTAGCTTCTCAGCTTTAGTAGTAGTAGGTAACGAAAATGGCGTTGTAGGTCAAGGTCTAGGAAAAGCCAAAGAAGTTCAAGAAGCTATTACAAAAGGTATTGAAGATGCAAAAAAGAACTTAGTGAAAGTGCCTATTATGCACGGAACTATTCCACACGATCAGTTAGCTAAAGATGGTGCTGCTAAAGTATTAATTAAGCCAGCTGCACACGGAGCGGGTGTAATTGCGGGTGGTAGCATGCGTGCTGTATTAGAGAGCGCTGGTATCACTGACGTACTTGCTAAAAGTTTAGGTTCTGCGAACCCGCACAATGTGGTAAAAGCAACTATCAAAGCTCTAGGTTTATTACGTGAGCCAATTCAAGTGGCTAAAACAAGAAATATCAAATTATCAAAAGTATTCAACGGATAAGCTTAACAATAGCGAATTCTAAATACGATTATAAATAATTCAATGATGAAAAAAATAAAAATTACTCAAGTAAAAAGTGGTATTGACAGATCAGAGCGTCAAAAACAAACTTTAATTGCATTGGGTTTAAGAAAGTTAAACGCTACTAAAGAAGTAGAGGCAACTCCACAAATCTTAGGTATGGTTAACAAAGTATTACACTTAGTAAAAGTGGAAGAAATAGCATAAGCTGTTTTCTTCAATATTTATAAATAAGCGAGGGGAGATACCCCGAAAGTAAAAATCAAAAAAATGAAATTACACAATTTAAAACCTGCAGCAGGTTCAGTTCACAAAGCAATTAGAATTGGTAGAGGAGAAGCATCTGGTAAAGGTGGTACTTCTACAAAAGGTAACAAAGGTGGTCAGTCTCGTGCTGGTTACAAGAGCAAAATGGCACACGAAGGTGGTCAAATGCCTATCCAACGTAGAGTTCCAAAACGTGGATTTAAGAACATCAATAGAATTGAATACGTTGTATTCAACTTAGGTCAATTAGACCAATTAATCGAGAAATACGGTTTCAAAGAAATTACTCCAGAAAACTTATACATGAATAGTTTGATAGCACGTACCGACTTGGTAAAAGTGTTAGCGAACGGTGAATTGAAAACAAAGATCAATTTCAGAGTAAACGCGGCTAGTAAGAAAGCGCAAGAAGCGATTGTTGCAGCAGGCGGAACCATTGAAATTATCTAATATTTCTGTATATTCGAGACGTACTAATAGGCGTCTTTACTATATTAGAAAGTGCTTTTTTGGACAATAATTAAACACTGATGAAAAAATTACTTGATACTTTTAAAAATATTTGGGCAATCACTGACTTAAGAAGTAAAATTCTTGTCACTTTAGCTTTAGTATTAACCTACCGTATAGGTGCACAAATTACATTACCAGGTATTGACCCTTTGGCTATTGCAGCCGCGCAAAAATCTGGAAGTAACAATGGCTTATTGGGTGTTTTTGATATGTTTGCTGGTGGTGCGTTTTCACAAGCATCAGTTTTAGCATTAGGTATCATGCCTTATATTTCTGCTTCTATCTTTATGCAATTAATGACCATCTTGGTTCCTCAATTACAAAAAGTACAAAAAGAAGGAGAGAGCGGTCGTAATAAAATTAATCAATGGACTCGTTATTTAACAGTAATCGTTACTGTCTTTCAAGCAGGCGCTTATGTTGCTTATTTAAATAGTCCTGGATATGCAGATGCACTTATTCCTACCTTCAAACCCTATTTCTGGTTATCAACTGTTATTACTTTAACTTCCGGTACATTATTTGTAATGTGGTTAGGTGAAAAAATACAAGATAAAGGTTTAGGAAATGGTACTTCTATTATTATCATGGTAGGTATCTTAGCTCGTTTACCACAATCACTTATTTTAGAATTCAGTTCTAAAAGCCAAAAAGGCGGTGGTGGTTTATTAATATTCTTAATTGAGATTGCTATTTTAGTAACTGTTATTATGGGTTTAATTTTACTTGTACAAGGTGTACGTAAAATACCTGTAACTTATGCAAAGCAAATCATTGGTGGTTCTCAAGTGGGTGGTGCACGTCAATTTTTACCTGTTAAAGTAAATAGTGCGGGTGTAATGCCTATCATTTTTGCGCAAGCAATCATGTTCTTGCCAACTTTAGTTTCATTTACCAATATCGATTCTGCGCAAGGTATTGTTAGAATATTCAACGATCATAGCAATGTTTGGTATATGTTAATTTATTCTATCATGGTTATAGGATTTACCTTCTTATATACTGCGTTAATATTTAATCCAAAACAAATCTCTGAGGACCTTAAACGTAATAATGGTTTTGTACCAGGTGTTAAACCAGGTCAACCTACTACCGATTATATTGGAGCAGTAATGGATAAAATTACTTTACCTGGTGCCATCTTATTAGCACTAGTAGGTATTTTGCCTGGCTTTGCACAAAAATTAGGTGTTACACAAGGTTTCAGTACTTTCTTTGGAGGAACATCCTTATTAATTATGGTAGGAGTTGTTTTAGATACATTACAACAAATAGAAACACATTTATTAATGCGTCAATACGATGGATTAATGAATACAGGACGTATTCAAGGAAGAACACCTATTACGAATTCAACTATATAGTTTAAAAGGAACTAGTTAAAATATTTATATTTACGAACCTGTCTTTTAAACGACAGGTTTGTTTATTTATAAGATAAAAGGAATTATGGTTTATACAAAAACAGAGGAGCAAGTTAATTTAATGAAGGAGGCTGCCTTACTTGTCAGCAAAACTTTGGCGCAAGTAGCTGCTCAGTTAAAACCGGGTATGACTACTTTAGACATAGACCAATTCTGCATGCAGTATGTAAAAGACCATCAGGCTACATTATCATTTTATAATTACCATGGTTATCCGCATAATATATGTGCTTCTGTGAATGATGTAGTGGTACATGGATTTCCCAATAAAACGCCTTTAAAAGAAGGAGATATTGTTTCCATAGACTTAGGGGTGGTATTAAATGGATGGCATGGTGACCATGCCTATACTTTTATTATTGGAGAAGTGGCCCCTGAATTATTACAATTAGTCAAAGTGACTAAGGAGTCCTTATATAAAGGCATTGAAAAAGCTATTGTTAATAATAGAGTAGGAGATATTGGTTTTGCCATTCAAGAACATACTGAAAAGTTACATGGCTATGGTGTAGTGAGAGAACTAGTGGGACATGGACTTGGCAAGAGTTTACACGAAGACCCGCAAGTGCCTAATTATGGTAAAAGAGGAACAGGTTTAAAGATGAAAGAGAACTTGGTACTAGCTATAGAACCTATGATTAATTTAGGCACGCATAAAGTATTTACAGAAGAAGATGGTTGGACAGTAAAAACACATGACGGTAAAGTTTCTGTACATTTTGAACATGACGTTTGTGTGAAGAATAAAGAAGCGCTTATTTTATCTGATTTTTCTATTATTGAAGCTGCGGAAAAAGCAAATAGTAATTTAAATACATCTTATTATTAAGTTTTTATAAAAAGCGAATGAACTTATTTAGTTTTTAATTTCAGTAGATAATTCTATATAAAAATTTTGGAATGAAAAAGAAAAAAATAGTTGTCATAGGGGGTGGGGCAGCTGGATTTTTTTCTGCTATTCAAATTGCTGAGTTACATCCCGATTGGGAAATTTCTATTCTAGAAAAATCAAACAAAATTTTATCTAAAGTTAAAGTAAGTGGAGGCGGCCGTTGCAATGTAACCCATGCCTGCCCTGATGTTGAACTCCTTTTAAAAAAATATCCCAGAGGGGCTCGCTTTTTAAAAAAAGCCTTCTATCAATTCGCCACTAAAAATACCATTGCCTGGTTTGCTAAAAATGGAGTGACCTTGCATACTGAAAAAGATGGTAGAATGTTTCCCACTACCAATAATTCCGAGACCATTATAGAATGCCTACTGAATAAAGTAAAAGAACATACAATTCAAGTTTTATTAAATCATGAAGTAGTAGATATAGTGAAAGGGGATGCTGGCTTTGCCATTACGCTTGCGAATAACACAACAATACATGCCGATGCAATTTGTATGGCAACAGGAGGTATGTTAAAAGCAAGTAGTTTTGAATGGCTTATTCGTTTAGGGCATAGTATTGTAGAGCCAGTTCCTTCTTTATTTACTTTTAATACCAGCGATAAAACAATTACAAGTTTAATGGGTGTGTCGGTAGACAATGCAAGTATTCAATGGGCGGGAAATAAACATATTGAAAAAGGTCCTTTATTAATAACCCATTGGGGTATGAGTGGTCCTGCTGCTATTAAATTATCGGCATGGTGTGCAAGAGAAATGGCAGCGGTTAATTACGAAGGACAAATTATTATAAACTGGATTCCTACTTATACAGAACAAAGTTTAAAAATGGAATGGATTAATTTCAGATTAGATTTTGGAAAAAGAGAAATGGGTTCAAAAAATCCTTTTAATTTACCCAATCGTTTATGGCAATATTTTTTAGTACAAGCAGGTATTGCGA
>JBEGKS010000047.1:0-7282 GCA_041183945.1 Bacteroidota bacterium
TTAAATAATATATTTAAAATATTATTTTTTGAATTTTCGTTCACCCATTTTAAAGAGGTTCCAAAATTGGTAAAGGCTTGTGAATAAGCCGCCAAGGATAAACTACTGTTATCAGGGACTAAACCAAATCTATAGAGTTGTGTATTTTGATAAAAAGCTTCTGTTTGTATAGAGTGATTATCGGATATTTTAATATTCCCTATATATGCAAAATTCTTATGGTTATACTGTTGTAGGTACTGCATTCCATTGGAAGTTTCAAAACTAGCATCAAAGGCATGGGAATGATTATTTTCATCCATTGCATTGTAACTGGCTTCAAACAATTGGTTATTATAATTACCAAATCCTAGTTTTAAATTAGTGGTATTGACTGGAAAAGAAGTCTCTTTTTCTTTATAAGATCTTGGGATTAAAGAAATAGGTCTATACTGAAAGCTTAAGTTTTGAGTAGGAACTTGATAATTGAGTACCGTTATAGAAGTGTCGGTTTTATTAGTAGCCTTAGTGAAATTTAATTTGGCTATATTTTTAAGTTGTGGCTTAAAGGCTGAAATAATACTCACTTCTTTTTCTGGAACAGTATCTAGTTTAGGAGTTATTATATTATTTGTTTGTAGCAGTTTTGAAAGGTCAGCTGTTTCTACATTAAATGTCGGTGTATTTTTTTTACGCACTACCCTATTACTTTTCTTAGAATTTGACTTTTTAGCCTTCTTTTTGCCTTTACTCGATTTAACTGTTTTCTTCTTTTTGCTAGTGCCCACTTTTTTACTTGCAGTAATCTTCGCTTTTTTCTTTTTATTTTGTTGGGTATTGCCCGCCGTTAAAAAACAGAAAATACAAATGAATAAGAAACTATATTTTAAAAAATACTTCATACTATTTTATTTAATTGTTGGTGTTTCTGTAAGTTCTTTTAACTTTTGAGCAGCAACAATTTTAAGTGGTTCTATAGTGGCGTTATCGGCTACACTTTTATAAGTGGCAATTGCGTTGAAATTGTCTTTTTGAGCGACATAAATATCTCCTAATAAAATATAGGTTTTAGTGACCCAATATTCATAAGAAGCTTGTTTTTTAATAATGTCAAAAGCGGTTTTCTCCGCAAGACTTAATTTATTTTGCAATAAGTATACATTCGCTAATTGAAAATGTGCTTCTGCAGAAATAATGCTAGAGCCAGCTTTAATAACTTTGCTAACTATTTGAATAGCTGCACTGGTATCACCTGCTATTAATTTTTGATGATAAATGGTCATATTGGCCATCTCTATATCATCAATAGCGCTGTTTTTTTCGGCTAGAATTTGTTCTGCAATTGTATTAGCCTGCGCCCATTTCTCTGCTTTGTATTGGCATCTTAACAAGCCCTTATTGGCCTCTGTAATATTTTCTTTTTGAGTGGCTATTTGCAATAATATAGTAAAGTACTTTTCAGCTAAAGCATAGTTCTGGTAATTAAAATAATTTAATCTAGCTGCAATTAGGGCTGCTCTTTCAGCGTAGGCATTGGGAGCCTTATCCGCTATAGTAGAAAAATAGACTAAGGCTGTATCATAGTTTTGTTTAGAATAAGCTATTTCTGCTATAAGATTAGTGGCTTCTATATTATGAATACCATTTGGAAACTTTTGTAAATAAGCTGTAAAGCCAATAGCCGATTCTGTATATTTTTTTTGTTCATACTTTAGCACTGATGCCCTAAAGATTAAAGAATCTTGTTCATTGGTTGTTAAAGGGTGGCCATAATCGTTCATGAACTGAACATATAATTCTGGCGTTTGATCCTCTATAAAAATATTGCGTATGTACTCAATCGCATTTTCACTTTCTATTGAATTAGGATAGCTGGCATATAAATCTTTGAAAGTGGCAAGGGCCATTTGATTTTTATCCAAATTAAAATATACAATTCCTAATTTATAATAAGCTTGAGGGTAAAATTGAGAAGCAGACTTATCTAAGGTTATTTTAGTCAAAGGCGCAATCGCATCTTGAAACTTTTCTTGGCTTACATAAGTATCCGCCAATTCCATTCTAGCATCATTAATATAGGAAGAACTTGGAAAATTAGATTCATAATTATTGAGCATCTTAATTTTTTCACTCACCTTCCCTATGCCCCCGAGTATGGTGGCTTTTTGTAAAAATGCATAGTCGGCATAAGACCAGGATAAATCTATCACATGCTGATAAGTAGCTAAGGCCTCATTCATTTTCTTTAACATCATTTGGCAGTCTGCTACTCTTACATAGGCATCTTGTTGATAGCGGTCTAACTCTATACCAACATTTAAACTTGATATTTCTTTAAATTGAAGCAGCGCTTTTGGATATGCCCCTGTTTTTAAAAAACAATAACCTAATATGTACCTTGCGTTCGTTGGATTCACTTCACCTGCATTAATAGGATCCAACATATATTTCTGTAAATATCCAATGGCGTCAGTTATATTACCCATCTTATAACTTATTTCCCCTAACCAGAAGTGAGTGGCAGATAGATAATTGCCATTGTAAGGCGCATTTCTTAATTGATTCAATAAAGAATAGGCTTTTTCTACTTCACCGTCATTAATATGGTTGCAGGATAGCCCATATAATATAGCGGGATAAATTTTTAATAATTCTAATGATGGCGTTTCAATTAATTGATAAGCCTCTAAAGCTTGCTTAAAGTTATTGGTAAAGGCCAAGGCGGTAATCCAGAGAGATTTTGATTCAGAAAAGTAAATAGATTGCGGATAGTTTTCTATAAACTTATCTAAAACTGTTACAGCAAGACTGTATTCTTTTAATTCTACTAATAGTTTTCCATAATTAAATAAAGAAATTTCTTTTTGGGCTAAGTTGATGCTTTTAGAAGCACAAAGCATAAAAGCATTTTTAGCACCATTTTTATCATTTACTTTCAAATAAGCAGTGCCTAATAAATACATACTATTTTGACCCAATGAGTCTTCCACATTGGCTAATTGCTTAAATCCTTCAATAGATTTTTCCCATTGTTGATCCTGGAAATAACAAAAAGAGAGCTGGTATAAATCCTGTACTTCCACTTTATCTTGTGCTGCTACGTATTTTGCTAAATAAGGAACTGCTTTTTGATATTGTTTTTTCTCAAAAAGTAAGTGCCCCATTAACTGCTGTAATTGTAAATTATAATACTGCCCTTCTGTTTGTAGTGCTTTCTCGCAATTCGCCAACGCAGCTTCTATGTCTCCATTGAAATAATATATCTGACTAATGTAAAACGGGGTTAAACTTGCATAAGCATTATTATTACTAGCTATTTCAAAGCAAGATAAAGCCAAAGGAAAATCCTTTTTTTGAAGTGCTATAAAACCTGCATAATAATTGGCATCGGTATAATACAGTGATTGCTTTAGCTGTCTAATACTATTTAATAAGCTAGTGGCCTTATCCCAATTGCCTAATTTAAAATATAAATATCCTTGCAGATATTTCATCGTAATGAGTTCCTCATTATTTAAATCGGCAATACTTACTTTATCAAAAGCATTTAAGGCTTCTTGTGTATTTTGTTTTTTAACATAATAGTTGCCCAAAAAGAAGTTTATTCTAGCATTGTAAATCTTGTTATGGGAAGACTTTAAGTAAGTGATTGCTAAATTTTCTGCAGCCGGCTTTTGTAAAACAAGGGATAAATAAGTATAATAGTAATGTATATCTTCATTTATACTTTCTTGATTTGCCTTAAAATGATAAGCCGACTGGATATATTGAAAAGCAGAAAGCGTGTCCTTCTGATGTAGGGCATTGATACCTTTTTGAAATACAGGGTCTAAAGGGTTAGTATTTTGCGTGTATTGGCCATAGGAAGTAAAAACAACCATACATAAGAAAACCAGGTTCACAATTCTATTTCTCAATGATAACATGCTACTTGTTTATTAATTACCTAAAAATACGCTCTACTTATAAAACGAACCTTATTTACCCCTTATTGTGGAAAAACAGAATTCATTCGTAAATTTGTCAACAATAACAATAAAACATGTACGAATTTAACACGCAGGTAAGAGTAAGGTATGCCGAGGCAGATCCCATGAATGTGGTTTACTATGGCAATTATGCGCAATATTTTGAAGTGGGCAGAGTAGAAAGCTTAAGAAACTTAGGTATAAGCTATAAAGGTATTGAGGATATGGGCATTATGCTACCTGTAGTGGAATTAAATATTAAGTATTTAAGACCTGCTAAATATGACGATTTGCTGACCATCAAATCCCAAATCAAGGAACTACCCACAGATCATAAAATTATATTTGATCAGGAAATTTATAATGAGGAAGGCAAATTACTCACCATTGGTAAAGTGAAACTATATTTCATGGACAGTAAACTGGGAAAAAGAGCCAGTATGCCCTCTTCCATGCTAGAAAAACTAAGCTCCTATTTTAGATAAAAACCGCTGTTTTTTAGTTTACTTTGCACCCTATAACCCTGAATCAATGAACCTTATTCAAGCTACAATTATTACCATCGGAGACGAGTTATTAATTGGGCAAGTAATTGATACCAATAGTGCCTTTATTGCTCAATGCTTATCAAAAATAGGTATCCCTGTTACAAGTAGAATTGCAGTGGGTGATAACAAAGCAGATATAATCAATGCCTTAGATACGGCTTCTCAAAAATCTAAAATAATTATACTCACAGGAGGTTTAGGGCCTACAGCAGATGATATTACCAAACCCCTTCTGAATGAATATTTTGGAGGCAAAATGATTATTCATCAACCAAGTCTGGATCATATCACTCATATTTTTGAGACGATACATAAAAGACCCATGATTGATCGAAATAGAAAGCAAGCCGAAGTGCCAGATGTTTGTGAAGTCTTATTCAATGAAAAAGGAACGGCTCCTGGAATGTTATTTAAAAAAGAGGGTGCTTATTATTTTTCTCTGCCAGGTGTGCCTCATGAAATGAGATGGTTAACAGAAAATCAAGTTATTCCTATTATACAAAAAGCCTTTAGCTCCCATTTTATTGCGCACAGAACACTTTTAACTGCTGGTATTGGGGAATCTTTTTTAGCAGAACAAATTGCTCATTTTGAAAACGCTTTACCCGCTTCTATAAAATTGGCTTACTTGCCTAATATTGGTATGGTTCGACTTAGACTTACCGGATCAGGTCAAGATGAAAAAGCCTTGGACAAAGAATTGAATACTCAATTTGAAGCTTTAAAGAAAGCAGTGAATGAATATTTAGTCACTGATGCCGATGAGACCATGGAAATGGTAGTAGGAAATTTATTAAAACAAAGAAATCAAACGGTGTCCACAGCAGAAAGTTGCACAGGTGGTTATATAGGTCATTTATTGTCTAAGAATGCTGGTTCTTCTCAGTTTTACACGGGAGGCATCATTAGCTATGACAATCGCATTAAAACCGAATTTTTAGATGTTCCCAACGAAATCTTACAAACTGTGGGAGCCGTAAGTAAAGAAGCCGTTGAACAAATGGCCTTGGCTGTAAGGGCAAAAATGAATACAGATTACGCTATTTCGGTAAGTGGCATCATGGGGCCAAGTGGTCAAACCGACGAAAAGCCATTAGGAATGGTTTGGGTGGGTGTTGCCAATAGAGAAAAAGTAGTTTCCAAGGTTTTCTATCTAAGATTTGACAGGTTAAGGAATATAGAGGTTACGGCAAATCAAGCTATAAATTTACTTAGGTTATTAATAATCAATAAGATTTAGTCTTATTTTTGCTAAAATTAACTCATATGCCAATTGTGGATCTAGTTTTACCTAAGTTGGGTGAAAGTATCATGGAGGCAACCATCTTAAAATGGCATAAGAAGGTGGGTGATACTATTCAATTGGATGAAACTATTTTGGATATAGCTACCGATAAAGTAGATAGCGAAATCCCTTCCACTACAGAAGGCGTAATTACAGAAATTTTATTTGAAGTAAATGCAGTGGTTCCTATTGGAACCGTTATTGCAAGAATTAGCACAACAGCAATTTCATCAGCACCTATTATTGCAGCTCCAATTGTAGAAAAGAAACTAGATACTATTATTGAAAACATAGTAACCAGCGAGCCTTCTGTCATTGAAGAAGTACCTTATGTTCCTTCTACTCCTATTCAAATGAAGGCAGCTCCTATTCAAGAAAGTAAAATTGTTGAATCTGTTAAGCCTACTAACTTACAGATGAATACGAATACCACGCAAGAAGCTAAATTTTATTCACCCTTGGTTTTAAATATTGCACAGAATGAAGGTGTTGGTATGGATGAATTGCAGCATATTAATGGAACAGGTACTAATGGAAGAATTACCAAAAGGGATATTTTAGATTTTATTGCGCGTAAGAAAATGGCCATTCATTTGCCTACGCCTAGCTCAATTGAGCAAACTAGCAATGAACCCATTAGTCAAAATCAAATAAATAACGAAGCTCCTGCAAGAGCTATACTGAATAAGCCATTAGATGTTTATGAAAATACAACTTCTAATTTCTCTGCTTCAAAATCCACTAAGTTGGCAAATCCTAATGAAGTAATTGTTTCAGGGGCTACTGAAATAATAGAGATGGATCGTATGCGCAAATTAATTGCCAAACATATGGTGGATAGTGTTCAAACCAGTCCACATGTCACTTCATTTGTAGAAGTAGATGTAACCAATATGGTGTTATGGAGAGATAAAGTAAAAGAATTATTTGAAAGAAGAGAAGGTACTAAGATTACTTATACACCTATGTTCTTGGAATCGATTGCGACAGTGCTGGAGCAATTCCCAATGATTAATTGTAGTTTACAAGGCGACCAAATTATTCTTAAAAAAGATATTAATATAGGAATGGCTACTGCCCTACCTTCTGGTAATTTAATCGTGCCCGTTATTAAATGCGCCAATCAATTAAGTATTGTAGGTATCACTAAAGCCGTTAATAATTTAGCACAAGCTGCTAGAAATGGTCAATTAAAGCCTACGGATACCCAAGGGGGCACATTCACAGTAACCAATGTAGGTTCTTTTGGAAGTATTATGGGAACCCCTATTATTAATCAACCACAGGTTGCTATTTTAGCATTAGGTGCTATTAAGAAAAGAGCTGTAGTTGTAGAAACACCTTCTGGTGATGCCATATTAGTGCGTCACATGATGTTTATAAGTATGAGCTACGACCATCGTATTGTAGATGGTGCGATGGGTTCTAAATTCTTATCAGCTGTAGGAAAAGAAATTGAAAATTGGGATCCCAATAGACAGTGGTTTCAATATGTATAAACT
>JBEGKS010000048.1:0-9669 GCA_041183945.1 Bacteroidota bacterium
TCGTCACGATACTCCATACCTAAATCATAATACTTAATATCAATTTCTAAATAAGGAAGTATTAATTTGTCTTTAATAAATTTCCAGATAATTCTGGTCATCTCATCGCCATCCAATTCTACTACCGGATTGGCTACTTTAATTTTCTGTCCCATAGTGTATAAATTTTGTCAAATGTACAAAAACTAGCTTTATAAATAACTGATATAACTAGGTAAAATAGACCCTTTATATATTCACAATAAGTACTGGAATTTTCACTTTATGTCTAACAGACTCTATGGTTTCCCCAAAGATATAGTCCTTCCAACCTTGGTGGCGATGCCCTCCCATGACCAGTAATTTAGCATCATAGCTATTGACAATATTAACAATCTCCTTCACCCTATTTTCATAGCCTAAATAGGTAGTGGCTTTATAGCCTTTTAATGTTAATGCTTGTGCGTAGGTATCTAGTCTCGCCTGGTCTTTTCTGGTTTCATTATCATCACTTGACTCCTGTAAATATTTTGCAGTAGCACTTTCCACCACATGTATGAAAATAAATTCAGTGGCCTGATGTGCATGTTGAATAGCGGTTTTAATAAGTTTTGCATCGGCTACTGAAAAATCAACAGCAATGGCAATTTTATTTACAGGCGCCTCCTCTGACCAATCTAATTCAATCATCTCACCATGGAACCCTTCCTCCACCTTCGCATGATGTCTTTTTAGAAAAATTGGAAATACAATTATATAAATAAGTAGCGCTAAAAATAAAAGCACCAGTAATATCAGTAAAATTTTCACAAACCCACTGCCTGCTCCTTCAATATAGTTTAGTACAAAACTTAAAACTAAGTTCCCATTCAAAAACACCAATATACTGGCCACCACCCAAGCCATTGCTTTCACTTTCCAATTAATCACAAATTCTCCCATGGTGGTTTTATCACTTACAAAATGTATAAGTGGAATAACAGCGAAGCCTAATTGTAAACTTAAAATTACTTGACTAAATATTAAAAGCGCATCAACATGTTCTTCCCCCATTATACCTATTACTAAAACAGCAGGCACAATGGCAATAAGTCTGGTTAATAATCTTCTTATCCAAGGGTTTAATCTTAATTTTAAATAACCTTCCATGACTATTTGACCCGCCAAAGTACCCGTCACTGTTGAGCTCTGGCCTGCAGCAATTAAAGCAATGGCAAATAAAATAGGTGCTAATTTCGAACCAAGCAAAGGCGCTAACATAGAATGTGCTTCTTCAATTCTAGCTACCTGCGTATTGCCTGTAGAAAAAAAGGCAGTGGCCGCTAATATTAAAATAGAGGCATTCACAAAAAAGGCAGCGTTTAATGCTACAGCGCTATCTATAAAATTATAGAGAATTGATTTTCTTATACCCTTACTGCTTCTTTCAATTTTTCTGGTTTGCACTAAGGCAGAGTGCAAATATAAATTATGCGGCATTACAGTGGCTCCAATAATACCTACTGCTATATACAAGGCCTCTGGAGATAATTTTGAAGGAATAAAACCTTTAATGGCATAAGACAAATCGGGTTTGGCTATAAACATTTGTATTAGAAAACTAAAGCCAATGGTGGCCACCAACACTAAAATAAAGGCCTCCATTTTACGAATACCATAACGTTGTAAAAATAAAAATAGGAAAGTATCAAAAACAGTTATGAGTGTACCATACATTAATGGCATGCCTGTTAATAATTTAATACC
The DNA here is from genome assembly GCA_041183945.1 of Bacteroidota bacterium. Taxonomy (GTDB): domain Bacteria; phylum Bacteroidota; class Bacteroidia; order Chitinophagales; family Chitinophagaceae; genus Sediminibacterium. Next base: position 1,726 of record JBEGKS010000048.1, read on the forward strand.
AATGGCCATTCCTAATACTTCTGCTAAATCGGTGGCGGCAATAGCAAGTTCTGCTAAAATATATAAAATGAAATTGATTAAGGGAGGATAGGTTTCTCTATTGGCTTGTGCTAAATCCAACCTACGCACAATACCTAGTCTTGCACTTAAACTTTGTAATAAAATAGCCATTAAATTACTGAGCAGTAAGACCCAAATTAATTGGTAGCCAAATTTGGCACCGCCTTGTAAATCGGTGGCCCAATTACCCGGATCCATATACCCCACACTTACCAAATAGGCAGGCCCAATAAAGGCCATAAGTTTACGCCACCCACCCTTATTTTGGACAGGAACCGATTCGTGCAGATTATCTAAAGACTTTTCTCTCATAATTATTATACCCTAATTGGCTAGCTAACTCTATTTCACCCCCTATGGAGTGCCTAAATGCTTCATGCAACTAGTAATGTAAATTTAATGATAAAAGCTTTTGCCTAACTCAGTTTGATAGTCTATTTTAGCAAAAAACTACGAGATGCGTAATGGCTACTATATATTGCTTTGCTGCTTGATTTTAGCTTGCGCTGAAAAAAAACCAGACTTAACGGGCAATACCCCCCTTACGATCAATGACTTTAATAAAGTATTTAAAGCTGCTAGTTTACCTGTTTCTATTTCTGATTCTAATTTGAAGCGCTATACAGATACTTTAGTTATTGGCCGAAAAGCATTGGCTCAATTTGTACCAGATTCTTTGGTTGAAAATATCATAGGCATCAAAGATAAAAAGGCTTCTTTACACCCCATTATAAGAATTGAAAAAGAAGAGGAATATTATTTATTGTTAAATGTGAGCCATCCTAATAAACAAGAAATAGCAGTAGTGGTATTTAGTAAAAAAAATAAGTTCTTAGATTATAAAGTCATTACAGAATTCAATGAGGTAAATGCAAATTCCAAAATGTATGGCAAAAGTTTAAATATTAACAAAGAGCCTTCTTTTTTAGTAGAGGAAAATAAATTAGCAGAGGACAATTCACTTACTTATGAAAAGAAAGGTTGGGCATACACCGATGGTAGTTTTAGATTAATTTATTTTGATAGCAATAAAAAACCTGAAACTAAAAAAATTCTCAACCCACTTGACACCATGGCAATGAATAATGCCTTTAGTGGAGACTATGCAAGAGATGCTAAAAATTTTATTTCCATAAGAGACTATTCCATTCAAAATAAATATCAATTTTTCCTACATTTTGAAAAGAAGGATGGCACTTGCATAGGTGAATTAAAAGGTTTATTAAACTTTACCAAAAACCAAGCAACTTATGCTGAAAAAGGAGATCCTTGTATTATACATTTTACCATACAAGGCAATGTCATTAACATTAAAGAAGACGGAAATTGCGGAAATCACCGCAACATGACCTGCTATTTTAATGATAGTTATGACAAAAAAAGAAAGCCAAAAAAGAAGAAATAATCCACAATCAAGCCCTAGATCTAGTTCTTATCCACAGTTTAATGTGTAATAATTACATTTTCTTCAAATACCATTATATTGCAGTCAAATAACCAAAACCGTTTGTATGAGTTTTAGAAACTATCAAGTGCCTTATGCTATCAATGATCAATTCAAAAAAAAGGCAGCTTATTTTTCTATGGAATTTGCTATTCATCAACCCTTGAAAATATATAGCGGTGGCCTAGGATTTTTAGCAGGCTCGCATTTAAGAAGTGCTTTTGAATTAAACCAAAATTTAATTGGTGTAGGTATTTTATGGAAGTATGGTTATTATGATCAAGCGCGCAATCAAGACCAAACCTTACAGGTTACTTTCATGGAAAAAATATATTCTTTCCTAGAAGATACCGGCATTAAATACCAAATACTTATTCATGACCATCCAGTATGGGTGAAGGCTTTTTATTTAGCCCCAAATACTTTTTGCAGTGCACCCCTTTTTTTATTAAGTACCGATTTACCAGAGAACGATTATGTTTCTCAAACCATCACACACCGTTTATATGACGCCAATGTAGCTACCAAAGTGGCTCAATTTATTTTATTAGGTGTGGCAGGTGCTAAATTAATTGATGAATTAAATTTCAACCCGGAAGTATATCATTTAAATGAAGCCCATGGATTCTCTGCAGCCTTTTATTTATTGAATAAACATAAGTCCTTAGCAGAAGTTAAAAAACGTTTGGTATTCACAACCCATACCCCTGAAGAAGCAGGTAATGAAAAACACGATATTTATTTATGTCATAAAATGGGCTATTTCTGTGGCTTAAGTATGGATGAAGTAAGAAAATTAACAGGCATTGAAGACGATCAGTTCAATCACTCTTTAGCAGCACTTCGTTTTGCAAGAAAAGCAAATGGGGTTTCTGAATTGCATGGACATGTAAGTAGAGAATTATGGGGTAAGTATGATGGCATCTGTCCTATCACACATATTACCAATGCACAAAACTGGCGCTATTGGGCGGATAAACAATTATACCGTTTTGCAGAGAGTCAAGATGAAGCAGGATTCGATGACCGTAAAATGTATTTGAAAAAACGTGCTTTTGAAATCGTAGCCGATCAAACTGGAAAAGTATTTAACCCGAATGTACTTACCATTGTATGGGCAAGACGTTTTGCAGGTTATAAAAGAGCCGACTTTTTATCTTGGGATTTAGATCGTTTTGAAAAATTGCTTTCTAATGCAAAATATCCAGTGCAAATTATTTTTGCTGGTAAACCTTATCCAGTAGATCATCCTGCCATTTCACAGTTCAATAATTTAGTACACTTAAGCAAGAACTATAATAATGTGGCTGTATTAATTGGTTATGAATTAGGCTTAAGCAAGAGAATGAAACAGGCTTCAGATGTTTGGTTGAATAACCCGCGTGTACCAAGAGAAGCTTCTGGCACCAGTGGAATGACTGCTGCTATGAATGGTGCCATTAATTTTTCTACCGATGATGGATGGATACCAGAATTTATTAATCATGGCAATAATGGCTTTGTAATTCCAAAGGCCGATTATGAAAACATGAGTACACAACAACAAGATGACTACGATTTAGATGAATTATACAAAATACTAGAGCAACAAATAGTTCCTATGTATTATGACAACAAAGATACTTGGCGTCAAATTACACAAAACGGAATGAAGGATGTACGTTTCCAATTTGACAGCAATAGAATGGCTGAAGAGTATTATGAGAAAATGTATAAAGTAGATTAATAAGAATTAATAATAGCCAAGGCTTTCACAGTCGTTGTTTCCAAGGCAGCATAATTTTTAGAAGCTAATACTTCCTCACTCATTAATTTACTGCCCATACCTACTCCTACTACCCCTGCTTTAAACCAAGCAGTTAAATTCTCTGTACTAGTATCAACACCTCCTGTAACTATAAAACTTACACTAGGAAATAAAGGCTTAATAGCAGTGACAAAACCAGGCCCAAGTACATTGCCTGGAAATAATTTTATCAAATCACAGCCTGCAGATTCAGCCATATGTATTTCGGTGGGTGTCATACAACCAGGTATCCATAGTTTTTTATGTAAATAAGCAGCATCTGCAATAGATTGATCAAAAATTGGACTTATTAAAAAATCGGCTCCTGCTTCTATAAAGGCTTGGGCTTCTTTTTGATTTTGAATTGTACCAATGGCTAAGACTAAGTCAGCGTAGTGCTCATTTCTATGCGCTAATAATAATTTAAAATGCGCTAATGCTTGTGGCCCCCTATTGGTGAACTCAATACATCTTATACCTGCTTTATATAACGCTTTGATAATTTCTTTACAAACTGTAATATCATCATGATAAAACAATGGCAATAATTTTACCTTTTTTACATATGCCTTCATTTGTTCTTCTGTCATCATAACATTCTATTTTTTATTTGTTCAGTGCTTTGCTCTGTGGCATCGCCTAATTCATATAATTTACCTACCGCTGCAGCTGCAGCAAAATTAATTAATTCCTCTGGCGTATTTTTATGTTGTATTCCATAGAGAATACCCGCCATGAAACAATCTCCAGTACCTACTATATTTTTCACCTCTCTACTATTATAGATTGGAGATGTATAGAAATTATTTTTATTAGATAAGACTCCAAAATAATTTTCAGTTAACCTAAATGTATAGGCAATCGTATTTAACAAAGGAAACTGTGCTTTTAGTTTTGTCATACTTTCATTCGCCGCATTTATCAACGCATCATTAGAACATCCTACACTTGATTGAATAGTGGAAGCTATACCCAGCATATCTTCCACCGACCAAAGATTACCCATTAATACAGTACAGTATTTAACCAACTTAGACATTACTTCAATAGGCGTTTTTCCATACTGCCATAATTTAGCTCTATAATTCAAGTCTACTGAAATAGGAATGCCTAAATCAGTGGCTGCTATTAAAGCCTCCTCGCAAACATCTGTTGCATTTTGTGTAAGAGAGGCCGATATGGCACTAAAATGAAACCAATGCACGTCTTTTAAAACTTCTTTCCAATCAATACTCCCCTTTTTTATTTCAGCAAAAGAAGAATGGGCTCTATCATATACCACGGCTGCATTTTTCATATCCATGCCTGTTTCCAAGTAAAAGCAACCAATTCTATTACCAGAAAATTGAATAGCAGAGGTATCCATATTTTTTTTCGATAAATGAGCTATAATTTGATCTGTTAAAAAATGAGAAGGCATGGCTGTCCCATATTTTACAGGTATATCCCAATTGGCTAATGCAGTGGCCACATTTAATTCTGCACCCCCTAAATAAAAAGGCATCTGATGGCTGTCTATGTAATTAGTAGCTACCGGTGGTGCGTAATGCAATAAAATTTCTCCAAAACAAAATACTTTATTCTTACTCATGCTTTATTCTTACTCATAGTTTGAACTAATATCAAATCCCATTTTCATGATATGTCAATGGATCCTTATGGGACTTGCTCTAAATTAATTATAAAAATCCATCTTAAGCAAGATTTAGGTCCTAAATAGATTCCGCGTTTATAATTCAACAATTAGTGCCTATTTTTGTTATTAGTATATGAATAAAATTGTAGTAGCCATTACAGGCGCCAGCGGCGCTATATACGCTAAATGCTTATTAGACAGTTTAAGCCAAATGCAGGACCAGATAGAGGCGGTAGGCATTGTTATGAGCGATAATGCAAAGATTGTTTGGGAGACAGAATTAGGCAACCAGGACTATACTAAATACCCCTTTCATTTTTACCAAAAAAACGATTTTAACGCCCCCTTCGCTTCAGGTTCGGCGCAATATAATATTATGATTATTGTTCCTTGCAGTATGGGTACTTTGGGCCGTATTGCAAGTGGTATGAGCGATGATTTAGTCACTAGGGCTGCCGATGTGATTTTAAAAGAAAGAAGAAAGCTCATACTTGTGGCACGCGAAACACCTTATAACTTAATACATATTAAAAACATGGAGACAATCACTTTAGCAGGTGGCATTATTTGTCCAGCCACTCCAAGTTTTTATAGTAAGCCTCAAACCATTGAAGAAGTGGCTTACACAGTAAAAATAATTAAGACAAGTACTAAAGCTTAAAGGCTATCATATTTTTACATCCTAAATTATCCTACAAAAAAAGCCCCCTAATCTAGGAGGCTTTTTTAATTATATACTAAGACTTAATCTTCTTTTGGTTCTTTGGGCGCCTTAGGTGTTTTTTCTTTTTCCTTTTTTTGTAAAGTGAAAACCAACTTTGCATTTTCTTTATCTAAATCGCCTATTAAGGTATCGCCTTCTTTAATGCTATGGTTTAAAATTTCTTCGGCTAGAGGATCTTCAATGTATTTTTGAATAGCTCTATGTAAAGGTCTTGCTCCAAATTGAACATCATACCCTTTATCGGCAATAAATCCCTTGGCCTCATCTGATATTACTAAATTCAATCCTAAAGTCACTAAACGACTCAAGACATTTTTCATGATAATATCAATGATTAAGAAAATATTTTCCTTAGACAATGAATTAAACACTACCACATCGTCTACTCTATTTAAAAACTCAGGAGAGAAAGTTCTCTTCAAGGCTTTTTCAATTACCGATCTATTGTTCTCATCGGTTTGTTGAACACGGGTAGCCGTTGCAAAACCTACTCCATCACCAAACTCTTTTAATTGACGAGCGCCAATATTAGAAGTCATGATAATTAAAGTATTTTTAAAATCTACTTTTCTACCTAGGCCATCTGTTAAAATACCATCATCTAATACTTGTAATAAAATATTATAAATATCTGGATGCGCTTTTTCTATTTCATCTAAAAGTATCACACAGTAAGGCTTACGGCGCACTTTCTCTGTTAACTGTCCGCCTTCTTCATAGCCTACATAACCTGGAGGCGCTCCAATTAAACGGCTTACAGAAAACTTTTCCATGTACTCACTCATGTCAATTCTAATTAAAGAATCTTCTGAGTCAAATAAATTTCTGGCAAGTGCTCTGGCAAGCTCTGTCTTACCTACTCCTGTTGGACCTAAGAAAATAAATGTACCAATAGGTTTTTTAGGATCCTTCAAGCCTACTCTATTTCTTTGAATGGCTTTTACCACTTTACCTAAGGCTTCATCTTGTCCAATGACTTCGGTCTTCATTTCCTCCGTCATTTTTTTAAGCTTAGTAGTTTCTGCTTCCACCATTCTCTTTACAGGAATGCCGGTCATCATACTTACTACTTCAGCAATATTCTCTTCGTTAATAGGAAAACGCTTATTCTTGCTTTCCTCTTCCCAATTGGTTTTAGCTTTTTCTAAAGCCTCGCCTAATTTCTTCTCTGTATCTCTTAAGCTTGCTGCTTCTTCAAAGCGTTGGCTTTTAACTACTCTATTTTTTTCGTTCTTAACTTCTTCAATTTGTTTTTCTAAATCAACAATATCCAAAGGCACATTAATATTTTTTAGATGCACTCTTGCACCCACTTCATCTAATACATCAATGGCTTTGTCGGGTAGTAAACGGTCGGTCATATAACGGTCGCTTAATTTCACACAAGCTTCAATGGCTTCTTGATCGTATACTACGCTATGATAATCCTCGTATTTAGATTTGATATTATTTAAGATGGTGATCGTATCGGCCACACTTGGTGGTTCGATAATTACTTTTTGGAAACGTCTATCTAAGGCGCCATCTTTTTCAATATGCATACGGTATTCATCTAAAGTAGATGCACCAATGCATTGTAATTCTCCACGCGCTAAGGCTGGCTTAAATATATTGGAAGCGTCTAAAGAGCCACTTGCTCCACCAGCACCCACAATAGTATGTATTTCATCTATAAATAAAATAACATCTCTGTTTTTTTCAAGCTCATTCATAATGGCCTTCATACGCTCTTCAAACTGTCCTCTGTATTTAGTACCTGCAACTAGTGCTGCTAAGTCTAAAGAAATAACACGTTTATCAAATAAGACACGGCTTACTTTTCTTTGTACAATACGAAGTGCCAAACCTTCAACAATAGCTGTCTTACCCACACCCGGCTCACCTATTAAAATGGGATTATTCTTTTTTCTTCTACTTAAAATTTGACTCACTCTTTCTATCTCTGCATCACGACCTACAATTGGATCCAATGAATCCATTTCAGCAAGCTTGGTAATATCACGACCAAAATTATCAAGTACAGGTGTTTTTGATTTATTAGGACTAGCAGGCTTTGCTTTAGATGCAGCACCAAAGGCACCAGCACCGCCACCTCTTTTCTCTTCTTCAAATTCATCATCTCCTTCTTCAGGAAATTCTGCACTAGGACGATTCATAGGTTCATCCGAATTTGATCCAATCATTCCTAATTCTGTTCTGAATAAATCATAGTCAATATCAAATTGATTTAAAATTTGTGTGGCTATGTTTTCTTTGTTTTTTAAAATACTTAAAAGTAAATGCTCTGTTTCTAC
>JBEGKS010000049.1:0-7248 GCA_041183945.1 Bacteroidota bacterium
GCCCACGGCTAAATTTAAAAGTAAAAATTCAGGCGCTACAAATGGATAAGCATCTACACCTCTTCCATCATTGGGTACATTATAATACAATACGCCATCTACATAAAACTTAATCATATCCTTGGTCCAATCAATACTATATACATGAAAGGCATCCACATTATCAATATTGGTTTTATAGGTTTTTTGTGTACCTAGGGTCCAGTTCAATAACTTAGAATGCGCTGAAAAACTAATGGCGCCTTGTTCTTTTCCAGTATGTTCCATAATATCTATCTCGCCACAAGCAGGCCAACCCACCGCGCCAGTTCCTTCAATATTCGCACCTAGCATCCAAATGGCAGGCCATGAACCTATGCCTTTAGGAAGTTTTGCTCTTATTTCAAATCGTCCATAGGTCCAAGAGGCTTTGTCTTGTGTAAGTAATCTTGCAGATGTATAATTTTTGCCTCCTCTACTTTCTTTTCTTGCTTCAATAATTAAGTTACCATTTTCAATTCTTGCATTCGTTGAATCCTTGGTATAGTATTGTGATTCATTGTTGCCCCAGCCATTGGATCCAGTACCTATATTATATTTCCATTTAGTAGTATCTGGTGTGGTTCCTTTATCAAACTCATCAGACCATACCAATTTCTTCGCAGTATCTGTTGGAGTAGTAGGCGTAGTGGGAATGGTAGGTGTTGTAGGAGTGACTACAACAGGGGCTGGAGCGGGCGCTTCTTTCTGAGCACAAAAGGACAAAGAAAGAACCGTTAATAACATAGTTAGGGGTAGAATGCGCATAAAAACAATTAATAGTAGTGAATTATTGAAATTTGTACTAGCAAATTAGTCAAAATATTTCTTTTTTGTTGGGGAATTTCTAAAAGGGTCGTAAATTTGCCTCATGACATTAAACAACCATACACATCATTTGCATTTGCTATCCAATGGGTAAGCTATGGGTGTAGGTATGTAACTATATTTAACCAAAGGGCTTACTAACAAGTAAGCCCTTTTAGTTTATAGTCTGTGAAGGGGACTATTAATATAGAAAGCAAAAGTTTAAATAAACTCTAGTAATAGTAAGAAAGAGTTAAACAATTAAAGAGGAAGTAAAATATATAATATAAATAATATGCGTTTAAAATTAGCCATACAGAAATCGGGTCGACTACACGACGATTCCATGCGTTTATTAAAAGAAGCGGGCATTGATATTGGCAATGGCGTGAATAAGTTAAAAGCAGAAGCTACCAATTTTCCGCTGGAGTTATTTTTTTTAAGAGACGACGATATTCCTCAATATGTAGAAGACGGTGTTGCCGATATTGGATTTGTAGGAGAGAACGTGGTGTATGAAAAAGATAAAAAAGTAGAAGTGGCTTATAGTTTAGGTTTTGGAAAATGCAGACTTAGTTTTGCAGTAAGAAAAAACGAAAATTTTACAGGCCCTAGTTATTTAACAGGTAAGAAAATTGCCACTAGCTATCCGGTTTTAGTGCAAGGGTATTTAGACAAGCATGGCATTAAAGCAGAGATTCATGAAATTAGTGGTAGTGTAGAAATTGCACCTGGCATAGGACTTGCCGATATTATTTGTGATTTAGTAAGTAGTGGTTCTACATTATTTATGAATGGATTAAAAGAAGCAGAAACTATTTTAGATTCTCAAGCGGTTCTTATTAAAAGAAAAGCCTTAGCGCCTGAAGCGGAAGCCATTTTGCAAAAATTATTATTTAGAGTGGAGTCGGTTAAAAAAGCAAAGCGTAATAAATATGTTTTATTAAATGCGCCCAATAGTAATTTAGAAAAAATAATTTCTTTATTACCAGGCATGAAAAGTCCAACGGTTGTGGCATTAGCAACACCAGGATGGAGCAGCGTGCATAGCGTCATTGACGAAAGCGATTTTTGGGAAATTATAGAACAATTAAAATTAGCAGGTGCGGAAGGAATATTGGTAGTACCTATTGAAAAAATGATATTGTAATGATTAAAGTTTTTAAAGAACCTAAGCAGAAGGATTGGCCAAATTTATTGGCAAGGCCTGAATACGATGCGAGCCCTTTGCAGGAAAAGGTGAGAGAAATATTATTAGCTGTGAAGCAAAGAGGAGATGCAGCTGTTAAGGAGTATACGCTTGCATTTGATAAAATAGCAATAAGTAATTTTAAATTGAGTGGCTCGGCGTTGGAAGCTGCTGAAAAGGCATTAACGCCAAGTTTAAAGACAGCCATTCAATTAGCTAAAGTAAATATTGAAGTATTTCATCAGGCGCAAATTCAAAAAGAAGAAAGAATTGAAACCATGCCTGGTGTTTGGTGTTGGAGAAAAGCAGTGGGTATTGAAAAAGTAGGAATTTATATTCCCGGTGGTTCTGCTCCTTTATTTTCTACTGTTTTAATGCTAGGTATTCCTGCAAAATTAGCAGGCTGCAAAGAAATAATTTTATGTACACCTCCCAATGAAAAAGGAGCCATTGACCCAGCTATTATGTATGCTGCTTCTTTAGTGGGTGTAACTGCAGTATATACAATTGGGGGAGTGCAAGCCATTGGGGCGCTTGCTTATGGAACAAAGTCGGTGCCTAAAGTGCATAAAATATTTGGTCCAGGGAATCAGTATGTGACCGCCGCCAAACAAATGATTCAACAAGAAGGCGTGGCCATTGATATGCCAGCAGGTCCTAGTGAAGTATGCGTTTACGCCGATGAAACAAGTATCGCTTCCTTTGTAGCTGCCGATTTATTATCACAAGCAGAACATGGTGCCGATAGCCAAGTATTATTCATTGCAAGTACTATTGAATTGGTGGAAGAAGTCCAAAAGGAAATAGAAATGCAATTGACTTTACTACCCAGAAAAGACTTAGCTAAAAAGGCCCTTGAAAATTCTAAGGCGATTGTTCTTTCAAATACAGAGGATGCCATTGCTATGATTAATGAATATGCACCAGAGCATCTTATATTATCAATTAATAATGCCGCACAAGTAGCAGAAAAAATTATAAATGCGGGTTCTATTTTTATTGGTAACTTTTCTCCAGAATCGGTAGGTGATTATGCAAGTGGCACTAATCATACCTTACCCACCAACGGATTTGCGAAAGCCTATAGCGGAGTGAGTATGGATAGCTTTGTAAAAAAAATCACCTTTCAACAATTAACAGAAAGAGGGATAGAAAATATTGCACCTACTGTAATAGAAATGGCAACAGCGGAAGGTTTGCAAGCACATAGCAAAGCAGTTGAATTAAGAATGGAATGGATAAAATCTAAAATGTAATGGTATGCAATTTGATATCAAAAAAATAGTAAGACCTAATATTGAAATATTGAAAGCCTATTCCTCTGCCAAGGATGAATACACAGGAGATGCCAATGTATTATTAGATGCCAATGAAAATAGTTTGGGATCACCCACTACAAAATGGTATAATCGTTATCCAGACCCTTATCAAACTAAACTTAAAGAGAAGCTTGCCTTTATAAAAAAAATAGAAGCAGCTCAAGTGTTTTTAGGCAATGGTAGCGATGAATGTATTGATATTTTATTTCGAACTTTTTGTATTCCTGGTAAAGACAATATCATTATTTGTCCTCCCACTTATCCCATGTATGAAGTGAATGCCCACATTAATAATATTGACATTCAATCGGCACCCCTGCTGCCTAATTATCAATTAAATGTGGCACATATAGAACAGTTGGTTAATGAAAACACTAAAATTATTTGGATCTGTTCACCCAATAATCCCACTGGTAATTCATTAGATAGAATAGATATTGAAACGATATTAAATCATTTCAATGGACTAGTGGTGGTTGATGAAGCATACATAAATTTTTCTAAACAAAAATCTTTTGCGCAGTCCTTAATTGATTATCCCAATTTAGTAGTGCTTCAAACTTTAAGTAAAGCATGGGGGCTTGCAGGTATAAGATTAGGTATGGCTTTTGCAAGCAAAGAGATTGTTGTTTATATGAATAAAGTAAAAGCGCCTTATAACATTAATATGGTTACCCAAGAATTAGCATTGACAGCGCTTGAAGAAGTAGGTCGAGTGAATGATATGATCATGCATTTGGTGGATATGCGTATTGCTCTTGCAGCCGTAATTGAAAGCATGCCCTATGTAGAAAAAGTATACCCTTCAGATACTAATTTTTTATTGGTAAAAATACCCAATGCACGAAGTCTATATCAATATTTACTAACCAAGGGTATAGTGGTAAGAGATAGGTCTAGTTTGGAGAATTGTGCAGATAGTTTAAGAATTACCGTAGGGAATGAACAAGAAAATACACAATTGGTAGATGCCATGGCGGAGTGGATAGAATTAACTTTTCCCAATGCCCCCATTTAAGTTTATTTTCTTAATTTACAGACTCAACTAATTTTAAAATAAAATTTAATATGAAAAAACAGATTCAATTACTAAGTTTGGCCATTTTTGCTTTTTGCCTGAATGTTATAGCGCAAGAAAATGCAGGTTTAAAATTACCCGAAGGGTTTAAAGCAAGTTTGTATGCTAATAATATTGGAACTGCAAGACATATTGCTATTACAAAATCGGGGGTTGTTTTTGCAAAATTAAATAATCCTAATAAAGAAGGTAATTCCATTGTAAGATTAGAAGATGCCAACAATGATGGAGTAGCCGATAAAATAAATGGTTGGGCTAAATATGGTGGAACGGGTATTTTTGTAAAAGGAAATAGTTTATACGCAAGTTCTAATGAAGCCATTTTTAAATATGAATTAAATAGCAAAGACGAAGTAGTGAATCCGCTTACGCCGCAAACAATTGTGAGTGGTTTACTGGATAGAAGACAACATAATTCTAAGTCTATTACTTTTGATAAAGGCAATAATATATATGTAAACATTGGAGCTTATTCAAATGCTTGTCAAGAAAAAGATAGAATGCCAGGTTCTCAAGGAATGATGCCTTGTCCTATTTTAGATTCTGCCGGAGGTATTTGGAAATTTGATGGCACGAAAGAAAATCAAACTTATAAAGACGGTAAGCGATATGCAACCGGTCTTAGAAATGTAATTGGTTTAGATTGGAATAATGAAACCAATCAATTATATGTTGCTCAGCATGGTCGCGACCAATTGAACAGTTTTTATCCTAATTTATATAGCGATGCACAAAACGCAGAATTACCTGCTGAAACATTTTATGCAGTCAATGAAGGGGATAATGCAGGTTGGCCTTATGTTTATTATGATCCAAGTCAACACAAAAAAATAGTTTCTCCTGAATATGGTGGAGATAGCAAGAAAGAGGGGTCTAGTGAATTCAAAGATCCAGCTGTTGCATTCCCTGCGCATATGGCACCCATGGCTGTATTATTTTACACCGGTAATCAATTTCCTGCTAAATATAAAAATGGTGCTTTTATTAGTTTTCATGGATCATGGAATAGAGCACCACTTCCTCAAGAAGGATTTTTTGTAGCCTTCGTGCCTTTTAAAGATGGCAAGGCAACAGGTGAATGGGAAATTTTTGCTAACGGATTCGCGGGCACAGAAAATGGGGCTAAAGTAACTAATACAGGTAAGGCTAAGGCAAGACCTTGCGGTTTAGCACAAGGCCCAGATGGTTCTATTTATGTTAGTGATGATACCAAGGGTGCTATTTTTAAAATTAGTTACAGCAAATAGTTTTTTAATCGAGCGGCTTAAAAAAATTGTAATTAAACAAATAAACTGAGATTAAGTATGGTGAATGTTTCAATAAAAGGGCTGATTAAGCTTGGGGTATTTATTTCCTTTTTTATTATTGCAGTAGCTGGCAATGCGCAGAATAAAATGAATGGCAAAAAGATTTATGAAACCAGGTGTTTAGTTTGTCATCAGTCAGATGGAGGTGGGGTGCCGAATATGAATCCTCCTTTAGATGGTTCAACCAATGTGAATGGAAAAGATATTGCAAGACTGGTGAAGATCATTAGAAATGGATATGATGAAAGAATTGCCTTAGATGGTATGTATTATAATAATGCCATGACAGCAAATCCCGATTTAAAAGAAGACGCCATTGCAGATGTACTTACTTATATCAGAACTAGTTGGTCGAATAAAGCAAGTGCAGTAACTATTAGTCAAGTAAAAGCAGCCTTACTTAAAAACAAGGCCGCAAAGAAGTAAAAATATATGAGACCCATTTTGTTTATAGATAGAGACGGTGTTGTTTTGGAAGAACCCAAATCGGATTATCAAATTGATAGTGTAGACAAAACGCGTTTCGTAAAAGGGGCTATTTCTAATTTACAAAAAATTGCAGCAGAACTAGGTTATTATAAAGTAATGGTCACCAACCAAGACGGCTTAGGCACTGCTTCTTATCCTAAAGAACAATTTGAGCCTTATCAAAATTTAATGCTAGACACTTTAGCGAAGGAAGGTTTTGTATTTGATGAAATACATATCGATGCTAGTTTTGAAAAAGACAAAGCGCCTACAAGAAAGCCTGGAACTGCACTTCTAGAACATTTAATGGGAAATGAAGCATTCAATATTCAAAATTCATTTGTAATTGGAGATAGATGGTCCGACATTACACTTGCTAAAAACTTAGGATGCAAGGCTATTTATTTAAAATCGGGTAATCACGAACTTAGTGCGGAACAAGAACAGGCTTTAAGAGATACCATTGCGCTTGAAACCGATTCTTGGGATACTATATATTCTTTTTTGAAATTAGGTCTTCGACAAGTAGAACATGAAAGAAATACGAAAGAGACTAAAATTAAAGTATCCTTAAACCTTGATGGCACAGGTAAGGCAAGCATTCATACAGGACTTGGATTTTTTGATCATATGTTAGAGCAAATAGCAAGACATGGCTGCATTGATTTAAATATTCATTGCGATGGCGATTTACATATTGATGAACACCATACCATTGAAGATGTTGGTTTGGCCTTAGGGGAAGCCTTTGCAAAAGGCTTAACCGATAAAAGAGGCATGGAGCGTTATGGTTTTGCACTACCCATGGATGAAGCTGAAGCCAAAGTATTAATAGATTTTGGTGGCCGTAATTGGATTGTTTGGGACGCAAAATTTAGCCGAGAGAAAGTAGGAGAAATGCCCACTGAAATGTTCTTTCACTTCTTTAAGTCTTTCAGCGACGCTGCTAAATGTAACTTGAATATTAGCTGCCAAGGGGAGAATGAGCACCATAAAATTGAGGCCATTTTCAAGGCCTTCGCCAAAGCCATTAAAATGGCTGTACACCGCGACCCCCATAGC
>JBEGKS010000050.1:0-7241 GCA_041183945.1 Bacteroidota bacterium
TAGATATACTCACCTAAAGGGAGATTAGTAGCCCCTGAGACAGTTCTTAAGCAATTCCCTAGGTACTGAAATAGACCAAAACTAAAGTATTCACTCACCTGATTTGGGAAAAAGGAATAGCCTAAAATGGCCAATGCCAGACCTACCCAAAGGTAACTAAGCATAGTTTGGAGTTGTTTGGGCAGTTTTAGTAGGTCTTTTTTCAAGTTTTATTGAGTTTTGGGCCATCTAGGCTTAGTGAAAGCTTCCCTTGTCAAAAGTAGGATAAACTTTGTCTTTTGGTTGGTTTTTACTAACTTTGCCAACCTTATAAGTACGGTTATGAACCAAAACAGGGCTTTCGAAATAGCATTTGTGGGTTTGAGACCCGGTTTACATGAGTTCGAATACCGTATCGAGGATCAGTTCTTTAACAGTTTTGGACAACAAGACTTCTCTAATTGCAATACCCTTGTAAAGCTCAAGCTTGACAAAAAACAAGGTTTCTTGCAATTACATTTTGATGTAGATGGAAAAATTGACACCCTTTGTGATCGTTGCGGCAATCCCCTAACGGTTCAACTTTGGGATGAATTCAACTTAATTGTAAAATTAGTGGATGACCCAATTACCATGAACAGTCAAGAAGAAGATCCGGACATTTTTTATATCGATAAAAATGAACACCATTTTTCGGTAGCAGCATGGATTTATGAATTCATCAATCTCAGTATTCCCTTACAACATATTTGCAAGGAGAATGAAAAAGGTGAATCTACCTGCAATAAAAAAGTCTTAGAACAGTTGAACCAATTCAAAGTAAATCCAACAGAAGTGAATAATAAAAACATCTGGAAAGGTTTAGAAAAGTTTAAAGGACTAGATGATACGAATGAGGATGAAGTAAACAAGAATTGAAAACGAATATTAAATAATAATTTTAAAAAATAAGAGATGCCTAATCCTAAACGCAGACACTCACAACAACGTAGTGCTAAAAGAAGAACTCACTATGTAGCCCAAGAAGTTACATTAAGCAAAGATGGAACAACTGGAGAAATCCATGTACGTCATCGCGCGCACGTTCAAGAAGGTAAATTGTACTACAAAGGTTTATTAGTAAGCGAAAAAGCGCCACTAAAAGCCTAATTACTGATTCAATGAATATTGGCATCGATATGATGGGAGGCGATTACGCCCCACTGGAAGCCGTTAAAGGTGTACAGCAGTATTTAGCTCATTCAGAAAATAATTTATTTTGTATAGGTGAAGAAACCCAACTGAAAGATCTTTTTCAGACACAAGGGATTTCCTCACCTTTTTTACATATTGTACCTGCCACTGAAGTGATAGGTTACCACGAACACCCTACTAAAGCTTTAAAGGAAAAACCAAATTCATCTATTGCTATTGGTTTTAAATTATTAGTCACTGGCGAAATAGATGCCTTCTTAAGTGCCGGCAATACAGGTGCCATGTTAGTAGGTGCTATGTTCAGTATTAAACCCATCAAAGGAGTTTTAAGACCAACTATTGCCACACTCCTTCCTAAACTAAATGGTAAAACAGGATTATTAGTAGATGTTGGATTAAATGCAGATTGCAAACCAGAACAATTAAATCAGTTTGGTATTTTAGGCAACTTGTACGCCAAGCATATTTTAAATATTGAAAACCCTACTGTAGGTTTATTAAATGTAGGTGAAGAAGAAGGCAAAGGCAATATTTTAGCACAAGCCACTTATCCATTATTAAAAGAAAATACTGCCATTCAATTTATTGGCAATGTAGAAGGCAGAGATGTTTTCAATGATAAAGCGGACGTTATTGTTTGCGATGGCTTTACAGGAAATATTATTCTTAAAACGGCGGAAGCCATGTATGATGCAGCAGCACATCAAAAATTAGAAAACGATTCTTTCTTTGGAAGATTCCATTTTGAAAATTATGGTGGCACTCCTGTTTTAGGCGTGAACAAACCCGTTATTATTGGGCATGGTATTAGCAATGCCAAAGCATTTTACAATATGATTTTACTTGCTGAAAAAATGATCCAAACACGCTTCTGCGAAATCATTACCAGCAACTTTGAGAATCTATAGTACAAGTCCATTTGTAACTACTCATTCTTGTTTATAATTCCACGCATCGACCTAATCGTCGCCGAACTCATCGCCCTTATTTTCGTTCAAAACTTCTGCATTTCTTTATTCCTAGTTTCTTATTAATTAGTTTATTTTTACTTTATCACTAAAGTGAAAAGTACATGTGGTTAAATAATATTTTAGAAACAATTGGCAATACACCTCTCATTCGTTTGAATAAAATAACGAATGAAATACCTGCCACCGTTCTTGCTAAAGTGGATTATTTTAACCCAGGCCATTCTATTAAAGATAGAATGGCATTAAAAATGGTTGAAGTAGCGGAAGCAGAAGGAAAACTAAAACCAGGTGGAACTATTATTGAATGTACAAGTGGAAATACTGGAATGGGACTTGCCTTAGTGGCTATTGTAAAAGGATACAAATGTATTTTCACTACCACCGATAAACAGAGCAAAGAGAAAATGGATATACTTAGAGCCGTGGGTGCTGAAGTAATTGTATGTCCTACTAATGTGGCACCCGAGGATCCAAAAAGTTATTACTCAGTGGCTAGAAAGTTAGCTGCAGAAACGCCGAATTCTTTTTTCTTTAATCAATATGATAATCTTGCCAACCGACAAGCCCATTATGAAAGTACAGGGCCAGAAATTTGGGATCAAACAGAAGGAAAAATTACCCATTTAGTTTGCACTGCAGGAACAGGTGGCACTATAACAGGTACCGCGAAATATTTAAAAGAAAAAAATCCAAACATAAAAATATGGGCCATTGATCCTATTGGTTCATTACTCACTCATTATTTTCAAACAGGTATTGAAGACCATTCTTATGTTCAACCTTATATTGCGGAGGGTTTTGGAGAAGATTTTATTCCCGCCAATTATGACATGACCCTAATTGACCATTTTGAACAAGTAGCCGATAAAGAAGGTGCATTAATGACTAGGCGTTTAGCAAAAGAAGAAGGCTTATTCTGTGGTTATAGTGCAGGTAGCTGTATCCAAGGTTTACTACAATTAAAAGATAAATTAAAACCAACAGATGTGGTGGTTTGTATCTTACATGACCATGGAAGTAGGTATGTTGGGAAAGTCTATAATGACGAATGGATGAAAAGCAAGGGCTTTCTTTAATACATTGGTTCTCAATTAAAAATGTGTGTATTCTTCCCTATTTTGTGGATTATTTTACCCTAATTCATAGGCTAAGGCTAACATTCGTTTGGGCCTTAAATTGTATCTTTGCCACTCAATATTTAAACTATGAGCAAGTACAGAGCAGGGGTTTTATTTGGTAAAGAATTAGAGGCATTATACAATGATGCAAAAGCAAATAAGTTTGCCATTCCAGCAGTCAATACCACTGGAACCGACACTATTAATGCAGCTATCGAAACAGCCGCTAAAGTGAACTCTCCTATTATTATTCAATTTTCTAATGGCGGTGCACAATTTATTGCAGGCAAAGGAATGCCTAACGATAATTTACAAGCCAATATTCAAGGAGCTATTGCAGGTGCTTTACATGTGCACCAAGTTGCAAAGTTTTATAATGTGCCTGTTATCCTTCACACCGATCACGCTTCTAAAAAATGGTTACCATGGATTAGTGCTTTAATTGATGCGGGTGAACAATATAAAAAAGAAAAAGGTCAACCTTTATTTAGTTCTCATATGTTAGATTTATCTGAAGAGAGTCTAGAAGAGAACATTCAAACTTCTGTAGAATTTTATAAAAGAATGGCACCACTTGGAATGAGCATTGAAATTGAATTAGGTGTAACTGGTGGTGAAGAAGATGGTGTTGATAATAGCAATGTTGATAATGATAAATTATATACGCAACCAGAACACGTTGAATACGCTTATACTGAATTAAGTAAAGTGGGTAATTTATTTACTGTAGCTGCTGCTTTTGGTAACGTGCATGGTGTATACAAACCAGGCAATGTTGAATTAAGACCAGACATATTAAATAATAGCCAAGTACATATTCAAAAGAAATTAAACACTGCTGAAAAACCAGTGTATTTTGTATTCCATGGTGGATCTGGTTCACCTCAAAATCAAATTAGAGAAGCGATTGGATACGGTGCGATTAAAATGAATTTAGACACCGATTTACAATGGGCATTCTGGGAAGGAATTTTACACTATTACAAAAAGAATGAAGCCTTCTTACAAGCACAATTAGGTAACCCTGAGGGAGCCGACAAGCCTAATAAGAAATATTACGACCCTAGAGTTTGGTTAAGAAAAGGCGAAGAGTCCTTTATTCAAAGACTAGAAGTGGCTTTTGATGATTTAAACTGCATTAATAGAAACGCTTAAACAAAATTTTAACACAGCTGCCTTTTTATTAAATGGGCGGCTGTTTATTTTTTTATAACTTCATATAGGACTAAAACGATTGCTTAACTATGAGAAATAGAGAAGAAGATATTGAAGTAAACTTAACGGGTGAAGAAACCGCTGCTTCTGAGGCTAGTAAATCAAGATGGTTTAAAAGAATTAGAAAGGGCATTACCACTTCCACTGCTGAAAAAAAAGAAACCCCTGAAGGTCTTTGGACAAAATGTCCATCTTGTAATCATATTTGCACAAGTTCAGAATTAAAAGAAAGCTTATTCATTTGTTCTAAATGTAACTTTCATCATAGAATTGGAAGCGACGAATATTTTGATATTTTATTTGATGAAGCAGCGTTCACAGAACTTTTTGACAATATCAAAAGTAAAGATGCACTTAACTTTACCGACTTAAAAAATTATCAAAAAAGACTAGACGAAATTCACGCTAAAACCGATTTAAAGGATTCTATGCGTGTTGCGGTTGGAAAAATAAATGGAGAAGAAATGGTGGTGGCTTGTATGGACTTTGAATTTATTGGTGGTTCATTAGGCAGTGTGATGGGAGAAAAATTTAGCAGAGCTGTTGACTATTGTATAGAACATAAGCTACCCTATTTAGTGATTAGTAAAAGTGGTGGTGCCCGTATGATGGAAAGTGCTTTTAGCTTAATGCAATTAGCCAAAACCAGCGGTAAGCTTTCTCAATTAAGTGACGCTAAACTTCCATTTATATCTATGTTAACCGACCCTACCTTTGGTGGCATTTCCGCAAGCTTTGGAATGTTGGGTGATATTAATATAGCAGAGCCAGGTGCCTTAATTGGTTTTGCGGGTCCGCGTGTCATTAAAGAGACCATTAAAAAAGATTTACCAGCAGGATTTCAGCGAAGTGAATTTTTATTAGAGCATGGCTTCTTAGACTTTATTGTTGATAGAAAAGACTTAAAAAATAAATTGTCCGAAGTGGCTTACTTATTTAAGCACTAAGCTTATTAGAATCCATTTAGGAAGTCAATATTTAATCCTATTTTTGTTTCCCGGCACTATATCAGTTCCGGGATTTTTTATGGCCAAATCGAAACCAGTACAAGCTAAAGAGTTGAATAATAGGCAAGCCTATTTCAATTACCACATAGAGGACAAATATGAGGCAGGCATTGTATTGCTGGGTACAGAGGTAAAATCTATTAGAGAAGGCAAGGTAAGTTTCAATGACTCCTTCTGTATGTTTGATAAAGGGGAATTGTGGGTTAGAGGCTTATTCATTAATGCCTATAGCCATGGTAATGCAAACAACCATATTGAAGTGCATGACCGTAAATTATTATTACAAAAAAGAGAATTAGATAAATTAGAAACCAAGGTCAAAGAAAAAGGATACTCCATTATCCCCCTTCGTATATTCTTTAATGATAAACATTATGCCAAAGTTGAAATTGGTGTAGGTAAGGGTAAAAAAGAATTCGATAAGCGTGAGACTATTAAATCGCGTGATGTCGACAAAGAAATTAAACGATTGCTAAAGCGCTAATGATATAAACTTATTTAAATATTAAGAATTGAAAAAATGCTATATCGAACGAACTTTGTGAGCGAAGCGATCAGAGAGTGAGATATAGGTGTTTTTTCACTTAATATTTAAATTACCAATTACTCGTACTTTTTCTTCGGCGCATCTTCAGATTTTAATTGCTCGGTGATAGCAGATGGATGTGGTTTATGCGTAGTGGCATAAGCAATGGCTAATAATGCAGCGAACCCACCAAAAGACCAGACTAGTTCAATTGGAATTAACCAATAGCCCCAGAATTTATTCACCACCGCTTTTTGAGGGTCGCTTAATTCATAGATTACTTCAAGTTTCTGCCCTATTTTAGCAGCGTAATTTGCGCTATCTAATTCAAGCTTATACTCTTTACCATATTCAGAATAGACAGCCATTATCTTAGTCCCTGTCCCCTTACCTTCTTTTATAATAATACCAGGAGCTGTTTCACTGTCGAAATAATCTGGCACCCTACTAAATGGCAGGTATAAGATAAAACAGGTAAGAAATAATATAATGGCTGACTTAATCATTCAAAAAAGGTTCTAAATTAAAAGAGCCCCTAGTATTACTACCAAGGACTCTTAAAGCGAATTTATAAAAAAGTTTAGTTACTCAAACTTCTAAAGTCAACAGGCACTAGCTTACTTACACCAGGCTCCTGCATGGTCACACCATAAATAACATCCACAGCACTCATGGTTTGCTTATTGTGCGTTACAATAATGAATTGAGATTTATCACTAAATTTCTGAATCATTTGTGTAAACTTGCCTACGTTGGCATCATCTAATGGCGCATCTACCTCATCCAAAATACAGAATGGAGCTGGCTTAATTAAATAAATGGCAAATAACATAGCCGTAGCTGTTAAAGTTCTCTCTCCTCCACTTAATTGACTAATTGAAGAAGGTTTCTTACCCTTAGGACGAGCTACAATTTCCACTGCAGTGTCGGCTAGGTTTTCAGGATCTACTAATATTAAGTCACAAGAATCTTCTTCTGTAAATAAGGCTTTAAATACCTTTTGGAAATTTTCTCTTGCTTGATTATAAGTTTCTAAGAAGGCTTTATTGGCTGTTGCCTCTACTTCTTGAATAGTTAGCATTAAGCTTTCTTTAGCTGTTACTAAGTCATTCTTTTGTTCTAAGATGAAATCATAACGCTTTTTCATTTCAGTATAGGCTTCAATGGCTGTTGGATTCACTTCACCCATATTCTCCAAACGCTTCTTCATTCTATCGGCGCTGGCTTGTAA
>JBEGKS010000051.1:0-8104 GCA_041183945.1 Bacteroidota bacterium
ATACTAGATTAGGAATTCTAAATCTGAGAAGCCAGATCTGAAAAGTTTTACAAAACAGGTTTTTTATAAACTTTCTTAAAAAGTAAAAATAAATTATTCAATAAAGGAATAGCTTCAATGAGTTTAGCCATGCGAATAGAATTTATTTGAAGAGGTGCATAATCAATGCCTAGTAGTTTCGATTTCTCATCAATCTTAGTGATCATTTCATCTATGGTTAATCCTTTTCTAATAGCCTTTGGGGTTCTTAATAGTCTGTGGGCAATGGCCTTGGTGGTGCTTTCTGTAAATTTCTTGCCATTTTCTTCAATGATAGACGCTAATGCACTTGACTCATTTTTTAATTGATTCAAATAGTCTAAGAAAACTAAAAAAGCATCTAATAAAACTTTATCCTTAGAGGTTTTGGTGGTAGAGGCGTGAATTCTAAATGAAAACTGTACACTATTGTCTACCGCGAGATAAGATTTTTTAGTTAGGGCTAACCATAATTGCAAATCGGCATAAATTAAATTAGGGTATTGAGTAGGCATACCCCCTATTGCATCGTAGTCGCTCGATTTAAAAACATAACCAGTTGCCATAATATCAATGGACTCGTTCAATGCATGTTCAAGATATTCGCTTAGGTTTAAACGAGTAGGCAACGGTTGACATATTTTAATAAATTCGCTCTTGCTATTGATGTAATTAAAATGTGTATGGTATAAACTTGCTTCTGGGTTTTGATTAATTAATTCATTGATTGTTGAAAGAAATGTTTTCTCTAATAAATCGTCATAACCAAGTATGGTCATGTATTCATTTTTAGCTAAATCTTTTATGCGTCCCCAGTTTTGAAGTATATCTAAATTTTGGTTTGAAACATGAACGCTAATTTTACTATTCTGAATGGCATGCACTGCATCTAATGAATCATCGATATTGCTAGTATTGTCTGCTAAAATAAGAATGTTGTAATGGGGGTAGTCTTGTGCTAAAACTGAATGCAAACAATGTAATAGATATTTCTTCCCCGATTTAAAAGGAATAATAATAGAAAAATTATTTGTTTTACCATTCATAGCTAGTACAAGATAAATATTTATGCTTAAAATATAAGCATATTCAATATTTACAGTTCAAAAGAAGGTGGTTTTATCTAATTGGCTTAAATTTGAACTACTAAATCATTCATCGGATGAACATTGCCGGGGTTGTCATATTATATCATCCTGATATTCAGCTTTTGTCCGAAAACATAAAAACCTATGTTCAGGGGCTTAAGCAATTGTATGTATATGATAATAGCGAAACCAAGCTGCCTGGCATAGAAGAGGCCTTAAGAAATCTACACCCTTCTATTCAATACAATTATTTTAATGCCAATGAAGGCATCGCCAAGAGATTGAATAGGGCAGTGGAAGAAGCCGTCAGAAATAACTATGATTATTTATTAACCATGGATCAGGACTCTTCTTTTAAAGAAGGCGATTTTGAAAAATATAAAATGCAAATTCAGGCTTCTCCTTATTCTAATGTGGCGCAGTTTGGGGTCAACTGCCAACCTAATTTTACTATAGCTAAAGACCAGCCCGAAGAAGTCCTTACATTAATTACTTCCGGTTCTATTATAAACTTATCCTTGATTAAAAATGTAGGAGCTTTTAATGAAAATTTATTTATAGATTTTGTGGACGCTGAGTTTTCTTACCGAGTAATACAGCGTGGGTATGTAAATTTAATTTTTTCAAATATTATATTATTCGTAATGGCTTGTATTTATTGTTGAAGTCGCAGGGATTAACCACTGCTATGAAAAAAGATGTACTAAGATGCATCAAAATTCTAAAAAACGATTTAATCTATAATCCAGCACTAGGTTCGGTATACATACATTTATTTTCAGGTATATTTGATTTTCTTCGCGGCAAAATGGGTAAAAAATAAATTAGTAATTGGGTAAATATTAAGCAATAATGAATCTAAGTAGAATTATAAATAAATTTATTTCATTTTGTTTTTTCTTTTTTAAGTTAAAGCATATAAAACTTGCTTATTTATTTGCATTTTACAAACTACCCAAACACTGGGCGGCTAGTATGCAAGTAAGTAATGGAAGTTTAGTATTTACCCATTCGGGTAATAGCATCTGCATTGCTCAATTAGTTCAGTTTGAGTTTAGTATGCATTTTCTCATTGAATTATTAGAAAGCCCACTGTTTAAGGTAACCGAAACTACCAATACCTAT
Source organism: Bacteroidota bacterium (assembly GCA_041183945.1). GTDB lineage: Bacteria > Bacteroidota > Bacteroidia > Chitinophagales > Chitinophagaceae > Sediminibacterium. The sequence goes on from JBEGKS010000051.1 coordinate 2,232, forward strand.
TTTATGGTAGAAGTGGAGGGACTTGTTTTTAAAGTAGCCTCCTTATCTAATATGGCGGTTTTGTATGAAATATTTATAGAAAAAATATATTCCATTCATACCCCTCATACTAATTTAGTAGTTATTGATATTGGAATGAATGTGGGAGTGGCCTCTTTGTATTTTGCTATACAACCCTATGTAAAAAAAGTTTATGGCTATGAGCCCTTCCCCGCAACTTTTGCAGAAGCATGTTCAAATGTAGCAGCCAATCCAACAATGGCTAGTAAATTAAAATTAATCAATGAGGGTGTGAGTAATATTAATGAAAAAAGGTCTATTACTTTATTTGAAAGTGGATTGTTATCGGCCTCTACCATTGAACAGAAAAATGAGTATGGGAAAAAAATAGGCCAGGTGATTGAGGTACAATTAGTATCTATTAAAGAGGTATTTGAATTGGTACTAGCTGAAAACCCCAATGCTAAAATATTACTCAAGCTAGATTGTGAAGGAGAAGAATATGTAATTTTCGATATGCTAAAAGAAACTACTTATTTAAATAATGTTGAACTTGCCATTATTGAATGGCATGAAAAAGGCTATACAACTATTGAAAAAGTTTTATTGGACAATGAATTCAGATTAAGGCATGAGCATCATGTATCTGAGAATAGCGGTATGATTTATGCTATTAAAAATTAGTGCTAATATTAAAAATTGCTAGTAAATAATGCTGCACTAGTTAACTCAGCCCAATAAACCTTTCAAAGCGTCAATTCTAAATTGAATAACTGGCCATGTTTTAGCAGGCTTGCATTGCAAGAGATATTTAAATCCTAAAATAAAGGCAGCCCCAAGCTTAAAAAAATATTCTATTATTTTTTTAATATAAGCTCCTTTAGAAATATTTAAAGTTCTTGTTTTCTCTCCTCTGCCAATACCACTGGCTACTCGGTACATGTATTCCGGGGTTAACTTCTTTACTTCTACCACATGCTGCACTTCTATCGCAGGGTCGTAATAAATAGTATGGCCTAGTGCTATTATTTTGTAAAATAATTCTTTGCCTTCTCCTCCAATTCTTAAACTGCCCACCACACCAGGTAATGCTGTATTAAAACCTCCTATAGAATCGTGAATATCTTTTCTAACTATCATATTGGATTCCAATGGATACTTGCCATTTTCAAAGGCGCAAGCATTAGGAGCGTAGTCAAAGTTGCCTACTAAAGAGGAAACATAATAACTCATCCACTTAGGTTCTGCTGGAATATATTTTGGTATAATACGACCTCCAAAACCTACGACTGCTGGTTTGGTTTCAATATGCTTAAGTATGTTTTGAACATAATTTGTATTGGCTATGGCATCGTCATCCATAAAACAAAGCCACTCTCCTTTTGCAGCAGCTGCACCAGTATTGCGCGCAAAGGAAGCTCCTTGTTTTGTTTCAGTTAAATAAGTAAAGCTGCCATTTGTATGTGAAGCCCTCCAATTTTTAAATACATCTGCTGTGTTATCCGTTGAATTATTGTCTACAATAATAGTTTCAAAACTATCTAAGCCGGAACTTTGATTATATAAACTATCAAATGCAGCTTCTATATAGCTGGCGCGATTATAACTACATATAATTATAGATAGCTTCATCTATTAGTTCGTTTTGCTTTTCCACTTTTTGAAACTAGTAAAACCAATACCCACTAATAAACCCCAAAGTATAATAGATGCTGCAGCTGATGCTTTTTGCGCAGTGTTCACAATAACTGGTTTAAACTCAAAACGAATGGAATGACTGCCAGCTGGAACTACCAATGCTCTAAGTACATAGTTTGCTTTTACAATAGGTGTTTCTGCATTATCTATGTAGGCTTTCCAACCTTGCTTATAATAAATTTCACTAAATACGGCTAATTGCTTTTTAGAGCTGCTGCTTTTATAATTTACTTCGTCGTTGTTGTTATTTACCAAAGCGATTGTTGCAGTTTCGTCCACTTGAATATCATTTAAACCCTCTATTTTATCTTTTTGTTCAATAATGGCTGTATCCTTAGGATTAAAATTATCTAATCGTTTCATAACTTCTGCAGGTCCTTTTTCATACTGAATACCTTTTACAAACCAAACATTACCTAAGGCCATTTTATTTGCAATTGTATCTAATGCAGGGTCGCCAGAGATAACATATTTTGTATTCAACATATTCATTGTTGGCATACAGTTTGGAAACTTATACCATTGGTTTTCTATTAAATCCTGGTATATGCTAAGCTTAGCAGGGTTATAACCACCTACTGTTTTGTGGTGATAGGCAATTAAGGCGCCGCCATTAAATGCATTGTTTATGCCGCCTCTAATATCTAGAACTCTGTATTGAGTAGTATCTTTTTTCAAAGCAATATCTAATGGACTTAAAGCAAATACATTTTCATTTTCATTGGCTTCAACAAAACTATCCGATTTTAAATATTTAACATTCACTTGGAATAAATCAATCATTGATAAAATTCCAAATCCAACTAATACAATAGTTTGATTAATGACTTTTTTAATGGCTAAAAATGATAGAGTAATAATTAAGCCTAAGAATAAAAAGAATTTTACAATGTCACCTTCTATTAGTGCTTTTCTATCGGTAACAATAGCATTCACTAAATCATTTGCTGGAGTTTCAAAGGCAGCTTTTTGGTTCGCATCTGGAATTTTAGCAATTTGGCTTAATAAATTTAATTCACTCTCGCTTTTGAAATTACTTGTGAAGTAAATATATAATACAGTAGCAAGAATTAATCCAGTAAGAATAAAACTAGGCTTGTATTTTTTTACTATGGTTTTAAAATCGGTCTCTACGCTTATTGCAGCCATTCCATACAAAGCCATAATACCTAATAATAAAGTAGGAATTATCATTATCATGCTTGGGGCTCTAAACTTATTGTAAAGAGGCAAATGGTCAAACATGAAAACATTAAAAGCTTCAAAATAACTTCCAGCGCTTAACAAGAATGAAAAAACAATTGTAGCTGTAATCCACCAGCGGTGTGGGTTCGTAGAACTTGATAAACCTAACAATGCGAATAAACATATAACTAAACCTACATAAGGAGGACCTGAAGTGCCACCAATACCGCCCCAGTAAAGAGAAACAAATCCTTGAAGCTGTTGACCTATTTGTGGTTGCATTTGTTGCAAGGTTTCTAATGCTTTTGAATTTGCAGGATCTATTTGATTCAACCCGCTGGCGCCACCATAAATTCCAGAGAACATTAAAACTAAGGGCTCTGTTTTAAACATACTATAAGTAAATGCGTAGTCTTTATTTAAACCAGTGGCAGTGGTTTTACTATCCTTATTTACTAAAACGCTTCCACCTCTAATTGATTCCTTCCCATATTCATAAGTGCTAGCAAGTATAGGGGCATTCACCGCTAAACCTAATAAACCGCCAATGCAAGCAGCCGCAAATGTTTTTAATATATGATTAAAATCTTTTTCCTTAATCCATTTTATTAAAAAGAAAATAGACATAAAGGTGATAATAATTATTCCGTAATAAGTTATTTGCAAATGGTTGGCTCCTATAAATAAAGAAGTGGCAATTCCTGTGAGTATTGACCCCCATAAATATTTCTTTTGAAAAATTAAAAGAATGGTTGCAATAAAGAAAGGTAAATAAGCGATTGCATGCATTTTGGTAATATGGCCCACTGTTACAATAATGGGGTTGTATGTGGCATAACTATATCCTAATGCACCAATTACACTTATAATAGTATTAAATCCGAGTACCTGCGCTAAAAAATAAAAACATAAACAGGCTAAGAAAAACAAACTTATTGGTTCTGCTAATTTTAGAGTTAAAACTTGGTCTAATATTCCAATTGAGTAGGCGAAGCCTGGTACCCCAGTTATTTGATAATTAGGCATACCTCCAAACATACTATTGCTCCATAAAGGGAAGTTGCCGTTTTTTTCCTTGAAGGCAAATGCGTCCTGCGCCATTCCTTTCCACTGGGTAATATCTGATTGTTGTAATACCTTGCCTTCTAAAGCGGGCTTGCAATATATAATGGCCACAATGGCAAAAATGGCAATAGCAATAATATGGGGTAGGGCCGACTTAAAAATAGACTTCAACATATTCATATATTTATACTAACAAACCTACGACTAAAAAGGCTTTTTAAGTAATTTTAGTATCTTGTAAATATTAACAAATAGAATGAAAAGTAGTACCTCTTTTGCCTTTACCGCTAAGCTTGCCATTATCTGTAATGCCTTCTATTTATTTACAACTGCTTTTCTATTTTTTTCTTGGTTAAAAATACCTGCAGATGTGGCCAATTTTATGGCCGTCCTAGGCCTTGAAATGGCCCCTTTTGTGAATCTACTCTTTGTTATTTGGCTTATCATTAATTTAATTAGAAAAAAGAGCATTGATTTACCTAATTGGCAAACAATCATTAACATTTTGATGTTATTGTTACAAATTATCTTACTTATTATTTAAATTGAATTATGATTCATTCTATTTTAAAAGACAAACCCACTAAATTATTTCTAGGTATCACCGCTTTTTTTGTGGCCAATGCCTTAATTGCTGAATGTATAGGGGGTAAAATATTTTCTTTAGAAAAAGTATTCGGTATGGCGCCATCTAATTTTACATTATTTGGCGTACCGAACCTTTCTTTTAATTTAACCTGTGGTGTTTTGTTATGGCCTCTTGAATTTGTGATTACCGATATAGTGAACGAATACTTTGGGCCTAAGGCAGTGCGTAGAATTAGTTATACGGCAGTGGCATTAATTAGTTATGCTTTCATTATGTTTTATCTAGCTATGCACATAGCACCTGCTCAATTTTGGGTAGAATCTAAAACAGCTGATGGTATGCCTAGTATGCAATTGGCATTTGAATCTATTTTTGGTCAAGGTATGTGGATAATTTTAGGAAGTTTAATTGCCTTTTTAGTAAGTCAGTTTATTGATGTTTATCGAATGACTGGCGATAAAATGATATGGCTTCGTGCCACTGGTTCCACTGTTGTTTCTCAATTGGTAGATAGCTTTGTGGTTTTATTTATTGCTTTTAAAATTGGTAATGGTTGGAGCTGGTCAACAGTACTAGCTGTATGCGTAGTGAATTATATATACAAGTTTACCATGGCCATTATATTAACGCCTTTGATTTCTTTTATAGAAGGTAGAATTGAAAATTACCTTGGGCATGATCTTGCCAAGAAAATGAAATTACAAGCAATGGGAGTAGAGAATGAAGTTTAGAAACTTTGTTTTAATAGTTGAATAGCTACTTTATCTATTGGAAGACTCATGCAGTCTTCATTTAATGCTTCAAAATTCACCCATCTGAAGGACTCAAAAGTGCCTTTTTTATCTGCAATTTGGTCTGAACTAAAGTCAAAATTTATCTCACTGGTTTTAATCTTTTCACATTCTAAGCTACTTACCAAGTAATAAATAGAAATGATTTGGTCTTTTTTATTGAATGCAGATATCTGAAAAAAATCGGTGGTGTATAGATGTTTTCCTACAGTAACTGTAATGCCTGTTTCTTCCATAAGTAAACGATCGAGATTTCTTAACAGTGCCCCACCACCGGTTAATACCATACCATTATCGGCAATATCGGCACCCAATTCAGGCGGCGTTTGTTCAAGGGCTGATTTCACAGCGCTTACAATTGCATTTAAGGGTTCTTGAAGTGCTTCTAGAATTTCATTGCTATTAATTTTGAGTCGACGAGGCAGTCCTTCTGCAAGATTTCGACCCGTCACTTCGAGCTCTAAAATTTCAGACATCGGGAATGCAGTACCAATTTTTTTCTTAATCATTTCGGCCGTAGGGTCAGAAATCAATGTGCCATAATT